>CAZVFE010000014.1:0-31075 GCA_964626405.1 uncultured Cytophagales bacterium
AAAGTGTGTATAGGTCTAAAGCCTATCGAGGGTTCGAATCCCTTCCCCTCTGCATCAACCAATCTCTAAACTTCATTCATGAAAAAACGTTGGTTAATTCAAGCTATTTCTGGAATTTTACTTACTGGAACGGGCCTTTCAATGGCAATTGATGCTGGCTTCGAGAAATTTCAAGGTAAGCCCTACCTTTTATATGGCACCCTCTCCTTGATCATTTTCATGGCTGGTATTAACCTTATTATTGATGCAGACAATTATAAAAAATAGTATGCTTGCATAATAAATTTTTATTTTATAACTTTCTGCTAACAAACATTTATCACTATGGCAAGAGAATATGATCGTCGGAATTTGGACTTCATCTTAAAGGAAGTTATGAATTATGGTTCACTGTGTAATTATCCTTATTATGCAGATTATGCGCCCGATATGTTTGATATGGTGCTAGACGCCGGTGATGCAATTGCTGAAAAACATCTTCGTCCGCATTATGTAGACTCAGACAGAAAACCCGCAGAACTTGAAGGTGATACCGTACAAGTACACCCAGGAGTAGAAGCTTATGTAAAAGAATTAGGTGAATCAGGAATGATTGGTGCTACCTTTACCTTGGAAAAAGGTGGACAACAATTACCTTCAATTGTTGCAGGTGCCAATGAATTTATCCGTGGGGCAGCCCATAATTCCTTTGTGATGTTTACCGGCCTTGCCAATGGTGCAGCCCACCTGATCGCAAGTTTTGGCTCCAAGGAATTACAAGACCAATTTGTTCCAAATATGCTTACTGGAAAATGGTTGGGTACCATGTGTCTTACAGAACCCCAAGCTGGTTCTTCTTTGAATGATGTGGTAACATCCGCTTCCCCAAAAGAAGATGGATCCTATTCGATTAAAGGACAAAAAATATTCATTTCTGGTGGAGATAATCATTTTTCGGAAAATATCATTCACCTAGTTTTAGCGAGAATCGATGGTGCTCCAAAGGGCACAAAAGGCATTTCACTTTTTGTTGTTCCTAAAAGAATCGAAAAAAATGGCTCACTAAGTTCAAATTTTGTTAAATCAATTGGTGTATTCCATAAAATGGGACAAAAATCTTGTCCGGCCCTACATTTATCCTTTGGAGATGACGGAGAAACCATTGGATATTTAGTAGGTGAACCGAATATGGGGCTAAAATACATGTTCCAAATGATGAATGAGGCTAGAATTGGGGTTGGTTTAGGCGGTGCATATATTGCCTCTGCAGCCTATCTTTTTTCAAAACAATATGCCAATGAAAGAGCTCAAGGTAGATTATTGACAAACAAAGATCCGGAAGCAGAACCAACTTTAATCAAAAATCATCCGGATGTTCAGCGAATGTTATATACCCAAAAAGCAATTGTTGAAGGGGCGATGGGCCTATTATTTCAATGCTTATTATTTGATGATTATACGAAATGTTTGGAGGGGGAAGAGGCAGAAACTTACCACGATATTCTAAATTTATTAACTCCTTTGGCTAAATCCTATCCTGCAGAGGCAGGAATTCAATCTGTTAATTTAGGTTTACAAGTACTTGGAGGATATGGATATACGGAAGATTTCCCACTAGAACAAATGGCTAGAGATGCAAGAATTATGTCTATCTACGAAGGTACTACAGGTATTCATGGCTTAACGATTCTAGGAAGAGAAATTCCTGCAAAGGGTGGGAAGGCAATCATGGCTTTAGGAAAAATGATTCAGGCGGATATAGAAAAAGCGATGAAAAATCCTAAAATTGAAAAATATGCTACGGAATTAGCCAAAGAATTAGGCACCATGCAAAAGGTTATTGAAACGAAATTGGCAATTGCCATGACAGGCAAAGTGGATGAATTCTTAGCTGATTCTACGCTATTCATGGAATATTTTGGTTTAATTGTAGTCGGATGGCAATGGTTAAAGCAAGGACAAATAGCAGTAGAAAAATTAGATTCAGGAGCCCCAGCAAGTGATAGAGAATTTTATGAGGATAAATATCATACCATGAAATTCTATTTCCATTATGAATTCGTTAAAACATTAGGGCTATCAAAAAGACTTTTAGATTCAGAAATTTTAACGATATTTAAAGATTAATTTAAAATAGAATATGAAAAAAATATTTTTAATAATGAGCATGTTCATGTTTAGCATGAACACTTTTGCCCAAGTAGAGTCTAAATATGACCACAAAGTTTTATTTCACCCATTGGAAAATTTTCAATATAATTCCTTGTATCGTTCGGGGTCAGGTCGACCAGGACCTGAATATTGGCAAAATTCAGCAGATTATAAAATCAATGTTGATTTTGATGACCAAACAAGAAAGATTCAAGGAAATGTAGAGATAATTTACAAAAATAATTCTCCTGAAGATTTACCGTTCTTATGGTTGCAATTGGACCAAAATTCCTTTAGTTTGGATTCAAGAGGGACAAAAACTACTCCAATTACAGGAGGTAGATTTGGAAATCTAACATTCGATGGAGGATATGAAATTTCTAATGTAATGATAGATGGCAAACCTGCGAATTATATTATTGAAGATACAAGAATGCAAATTCGTTTGACTGAACCTTTGGCAAAGAAAAAAGGAAAAACAACCATTAGCATGAATTTCTCTTTTATTTCTCCTGAAGATGGTTCAGATAGAATGGGAATTCAAGAAACTGAAAATGGCGAGATATTTACGATTGCCCAATGGTATCCAAGAGTTTGTGTTTATGATGATATTGAAGGTTGGAATACGCTTCCTTATTTAGGAGCAGGTGAATTTTATCTTGAATATGGGAATTACGAATATTCGATTACAGCTCCATCCTCTCAAATAATTGTAGGTTCAGGAGAATTAATGAATCCACAAGACGTTTATACTAAATCGCAATTAGACCGTTGGAATAAGGCAAAAAATTCAGAAGAAACCATAATTATTCGTTCAGAAAATGAGGTAAATGATCCTAATTCAAGACCGAATAAAGAAAAATTAACCTGGAAATTTAAAATTGAAAATGCAAGAGATGTAGCTTGGGCCTCCTCTAAAGCATTTATTGTTGATGCTGCCAATATCAATCTTCCTTCAGGAAAAAAATCTTTGGCAATTTCAGCCTATCCGAAGGAATCCATTGGAAAAGATGGTTGGGAAAGATCTACGGAATTTATTAAAGCTTCTGTTGAATATTATTCTTCCTGGTTATATGAATTTACCTATCCAGCTGCCACCAATGTGGCCGGAACAGTTTCTGGAATGGAATATCCTGGAATTATATTCTGTGGATTCAAAGATAAAGGAGAAAGTTTATTTGGAGTAACAGATCATGAATTCGGGCATAACTGGTTCCCAATGATTGTTGGATCTAATGAAAGAAAATTCCCTTGGATGGATGAAGGATTTAATACCTTTATCAATATCCATTCAGCAAATGCCTTCAATAAGGGAGAATATAAAAATCGTTATACGATGGATATGTTGAAAAACTATCTATTCAATGAGAAATTAGAACCAATCATGACCATCCCAGATGTTCAACAATCAAGAAATCTAGGAATCTTAGCCTATATGAAACCAGGGTTTGGACTTGAATTATTAAGAGAAGTTATTTTAGGTCCTGATCGTTTTGATTATGCTTTTAAACAATATATCAAAGATTGGGCATTCAAACACCCAACACCTTTTGATTTCTTCAAAGCAATGGAAGATGGTTCTGGTGAGGATTTAAATTGGTTCTGGAGAGAATGGTTCTTTGAAACATGGACTTTAGACCAAATGGTTGAAAAAGTTCAATATATCAATCAAAAACCAGAAGAGGGTGCTGTAATTACTATCCGGAATTTGGACCGCATGGCTATGCCAACAGAAGTACGTGTGAGTTGGATGGATGGTACTGATAAAACCTATAGTTTCCCTGTTGAAATCTGGCAAAGAGGTGATACCTGGGAATTCAAAACAGAAGGAAAAGGATTAATTAAATCCGTAGTTATCGATCCAGACAAAAAATTACCAGATTTAAATCCAAAGAATAATACCTGGTTACCTTTTTCAATAGGAAAATAGTATAGAGGGAGAAATTATTTCAAAATCCTCTTAATATCATTGGCCTTCGCTAATTCATCCTTGAGTTTTGAATAGGATTCGGATAGGAGAAGGCCTTTGTATTTTAATAAAGTATTGATATACTCATCCAATACATCCAATAAATTTTCTTGATTTTGATGGAATATCTGAATCCAAGTTTCTGGCGATGATTTGGCCAAACGAACCGTAGATTCAAAACCAGTGGAAGCCAATTCAAAAATTCGCTTTTCATCCTTCTCTTTCTCTAAAACAGTATTCGCCAAAGCAAAAGAACAGATATGGGATATATGCGAAATATAAGCCGTATGTACATCGTGCTCTTTGGAGTTCATATAAATCAACTGCATTTTCAATCCATCTCGATACAAAGATTCAATTATCTCTACGGCATCTGAATCAGAATCTTGCTTATCACAAATGACTCCTCTTTTCCCTTTAAATAAATCTCGAATGGCAGCCTCTGGGCCAGAAAATTCTGTTCCTGCCATTGGGTGTGTACTCACAAATCTCCTTCTATTGGGATGCCCTTTCACTGATTCTTCAATCGGACTTTTCGTAGAACCCACTTCAATAAGAATTTTGTCATTTCCAATTTTGGAAAGGATTTCTGGTAAAATAGCCACGGTATTGTCTACCGGTACGGCAACAATGATAATATCAGATTTTTGAATTAATTCCTCTTCATTCACTAATTCGTCTACCAATCCCAATTCAAGGGCCTTCTTTTGGCTGGCTCTTCCTGAATCTAAACCAAAACATTGATTGGCAAAATCATTGGATTTTAAATCCAAAGACATGGATCCACCAATCAAACCCATTCCGATAAAACCAATATTATATTTTTTCATCTTGCTTAATTCTATTGATAGCCTGTTGGAATACCGTTTCCTTAGAACATAAGGACACGCGAATATAATCCTTCCCTTGGGAACCAAAAATTCCCCCTGGAGTTATGAAAATTCCATATTCGTATAAATATTTATCCGATACTTGATATCCAGATTCAAAATTTTTGCCTTTCTTGGCCCAAACAAACATCCCAGTCTGCTTTGGATCATAACTAGCTCCAATTAAATCCAATAATTCAAAAACAATGCTTTGTCTTTTTTCATATTCCACATTCAATTCCTCAAACCATTCCTTGCCTTGTTCTAAGGCCAGAGCGGCAGCTTCTTGAAGCGGCAAAAACATCCCTGAATCCATATTTGACTTAAAACGCAAAACAGGTTCTAAATAATTTTTCAATCCAAAAACTGCCCCAATTCTCCAACCTGCCATATTATGCGATTTAGAAAGTGAATTCAATTCCAAAGCCACTTCTTTCATTCCAGGAATAGATAAAATAGACATTGGGTTTTTATTCAAAATAAAAGAATACGGATTATCATTTACAATCAAAATATTATTTCGAATTGCAAAATCTCTGAGTTCAATAAAAAAGGAAGAATCTCCCTTTGCACCTGTAGGCATATTCGGATAATTCACCCACATGATTTTAACTTTCGATAAATCCCTTTCCTCCAAAGCCTTTAAATCGGGCATCCAACCCCTCTCCTCTAATAATTCATATTCAACTATATCAGCCCCCGTTAATTTACAAGCCGCCGCATAGGTCGGGTATCCAGGATTCGGCACCAAAGTTTCATCCCCTGCTTCTAAATAAGCCATGGCAATATGCATAATACCTTCCTTAGAACCAATCAAAGGCAAAATCTCAGAGGTAAAATCCATTTCTACCCCATATTGATCCTTGTAAAAATCCGCAAAAGCCTTTCTTAATTTTGGAATACCTTGATAAGATTGATACGCATGGTTTTCTGGGCGCATGGCAGTTTGAGATAATTTCTCAATAACTATCTTTGAAGGAGGCAAATCCGGACTACCTATTCCCAGGTTGATAATATCCTTACCCGAAGCTCGCATTTGGGCAATTTCCTTTAGTTTAGTGGAAAAATAATATTCCTCTACCTTTCCTAATCTTGAAGCAATATTTAGTTCTAAACTCATATAAAACAAAAAAAAACCGACATATTGTCGGCCTAAATTTTTATGAAAAACTAAAAACTATACGCCGACTACCCGTTGAAAACAACGTAATAATAAGCCTCAGATACATAGTTTAAATTCTTCATTTCCCACAAATTTAATTAAAAGAATTTAAAAACAAAGAAAATCCTTTTACAATAAAAAATTAAATTCTATATTTGCATAAAGTCTACATATTATATAGACTAATTAGATTATTGAATTTATAAAAATGCAAAGCTTTAGAACAGAATTAGAAAATCCGCTTGTTGAAAAAGATATTATTGACCTTGCAAAGAAAATCGAGGAATTTAAAAATGGGGAAATCCATGAAGAAAAATTTCGTTCATTAAGGCTAGCAAGAGGGGTTTATGGACAAAGGCAAAAAGGTGTACAAATGATTCGCATCAAATTGCCTTATGGTAAATTAACCTTTCGTCAGTGGAGAAGAATTGCAGATGTTTCAGATGAATATTCAACAGGAAATTTACATTTAACGACCAGACAAGACATTCAAATACATTATGTTTCTTTGGATAGGACGCCTGAATTATGGGCGGAATTAGAAAAAGATGAAGTGACTTTGCGTGAGGCTTGTGGAAATACGGTAAGAAATGTAACCGCCTCCCCTACCTCTGGGATTGACCCTAAGGAATTATTTGATGTGAGTCCGCATGCGGATGCAACCTTCCGATATTTTTTAAGAAATCCGATTTGTCAGGAAATGGGGAGAAAGATAAAGATTTCTTTTTCGAATACGGAGGAAGACACTTCTTTATCTTATTTGCATGATTTAGGATTTGTGCCGAAGATAGAGAATGGGGTGAAAGGATTTAAGGTAGTAGTTGGTGGAGGATTAGGTGCTCAGCCAATGCTTGCGCATACCTATTTTGAATTCTTAGAGGAAAATAAAATCATTCCTTTAATAGAGGCGGTGCTAAGAGTATTTGATCGTCATGGAGAGCGAAATTCTCGTCATAAGGCACGTTTGAAATTTTTAATTCAAAAAATCGGTTTTGAAGAATTTGTGAATTTAGTAGATCAAGAAAGATTAGCCTTGAAAAATCATTCGGTAGAAATAAAAGACGCAAATTTATGGGCGGTTGAAGAACCTACTAAATTGAATGAAAAAATATCTAGCCATGAAAATTTTGAAATTTGGAAAAAAACGAATGTTTTCGAACAAAAGCAAAAGGGATTTTATGGAATATATGTAAGAGTATTGAACGGCAATATTTCAACAGAAATCTCCCGGAAATTAATTGAAAAATTGGAAGGTTATGTGGGAGATGATATTCGGATTACCATAAACCAAGGGTTAATGTTAAAGTTTGTTCCCCAAAAGAATTTAGGATATGTATTTGAAGTTTTAAATGAATTTGGATTGGCAAAAGCAGGTGCAAATTCTACTAATAATATAACGTCTTGCCCGGGTACGGATACTTGTAATTTAGCGATTTCAGATTCTACCCATATTACAAGGGAATTGGAAAAAGTGATTGAGGATGAATTCCCAGAATTAATTGAGAATTCTGAAATAAAAATTAAGATTTCAGGATGTATGAATTCTTGTGGGCAACATGGAATGGCGAGTATTGGATTCCATGGATCTTCCTTGAAGTCACCTGATAAGCGGGTAATACCAGCCTTGCAAGTATTGTTAGGAGGAGGAGTTTTAGGAAATGGGGAAGCTATTTTGGCAAATAAGGTGATTAAAGTGCCATCTAAAAGAGGGCCTAAGACCTTGAGAACCCTATTAAATAATTATGAAGAAAATGGTTTAGAGGGTGAATATTTTTATCAGTATTTTGAAAGAATGGGGGAAAAATATTTCTATGAATTATTAAAGCCCTTAACGGATTTAAGTATTCTAACGGAGGACGAATATATTGATTGGGGTGCGGACATCGAGTTTAAAACTGAAATTGGTGTAGGTGAATGTGCAGGGGTAATGGTAGATTTAGTGGGAACTTTATTATTTGAGGCAGAGGAGAAATTATCCTGGGCGAAAGAGGCAATGGAGGAGAATCGTTGGGCAGATAGCATTTACCATTCATATGCAAGTTTTATCTCTGGGGCGAAAGCTTTATTATTGGGAAAAGACATTACAGTTTCCAATCAACAAGCAGTGATTAACAAATTTGATGAGAATTTTACAGTAGATGAAGGTTGTAAATGGGACTTTGAATGTTTTAAAAATACCGTCATGTTGATTAATCAAAATAAACCAAGCCAGCCATTCGCTATAAATTATTTTGAATCAGCTCAAAATTTTATAACAAAAGCTTTTGAATTAAGAGCTAAAGAAACCAAAAACGCCTAATGAAAGATTTAAGTAAATTTAAAATATTAGAACCAAAACCGAAATTAACTTTAGTAGGAGCAGGACCAGGTGATCCAGACCTTATTACGCTAAAGGGAATAAAGGCATTAAAATCCGCCAATGTAGTTTTATATGATGCTTTGATTGATAATTCCTTATTAGAATATTGTTCCGAAGAATGCGAAAAAATTTATGTTGGAAAAAATCCAGGGGAGAGTCATTCTCAAGATTCTATCAATAAATTAATTGTAGATAAGGCTTATGAATTAGGAAATGTGGTAAGATTGAAAGGAGGAGATCCATTTGTTTTTGGAAGAGGATTTGAAGAAATTGAATATGCTAAAAAATTCAGTTTATTAACCGAGTATATTCCAGGTATTTCTTCTTCAATCTCGGGGCCAGGCCTAGCTGGAATTCCCTTAACAACCCGTGGAGTAAATGAAGGTTTTTGGGTAATGACAGGCACGAAATCAGATGGATCTTTGAGCTCCGATTTAGTTTTAGGATTGCAATCAAATGCTACGTTAGTAATATTAATGGGGATGTCTCAATTATCAAAAATTGAAGAGGTTTGTAAAACTTTCCACAAGGAGGATACGGATGTGGCTATCATACAAAATGCATCTAAAAAAAATCAGAAAATTGGCCTTGGTAAAGCAGGGGAATTGGTTAAAATTGCAGAAGAAAATGATTTATCTAATCCTGCCATAATAGTAATTGGCCCTGTGGTATCTTTAGCGAAGAAAAATATTGTTCAAGTTTTGGAAAAGAATAGAATTACAAAAAATTAGTTCTAGATTTGCAAAAAAATTAAAATGAGTCAAAGAACAAATTATTTAAGCAATTCCCCATTTGAAGAAGTATTTGGGTATTGTAGAGCAGTTAAAAAAGGAAATATTTTAGAAATTTCAGGAACTGTAGCATTAGTAGATGGCACCAATGTAAAGGAGGATGATTTTTATGCTCAGACTAAAAATATTATTGAGCGAATAAAAGTAGTAATTGAAGATGCAGGAGGTAAAATTGAAGACGTAGTTCGAACAAGAATTTTTACTACAGATATTTCTAAAAATTTAGAGATAGCAAAAGCACATGTTGAGTTTTTTAAGGAGATAAAACCAACCACGGGAATTTACGAAATCCCAGCACTTATTGCTCCTCAATATAAAGTTGAAATTGAATTTACAGCAATTTTAGATTAAGAATTAGATTTGAAATAACGGTTTTGATGGTCTTTTGGCTTGACTTTAAAAATCCAAAGGCCATCATATTACCTTTTGAGTTTTTCAATACTAAAGTAAAATCACTTTTTCTGATTTCCATAGGTTGCAAATGATAGGAAGAAAGCAAATTTTTTGATTCCTTCATTGCCTTCACACATTTTTCCTTGGAATGAAATAGCGGGCTCGATAAAATAACATTATTGGCCTGATCCATTAGAACCCAAAAAAATTTCTGATTTTTAAAATCTCGTACTTCAAACTGTCCATAGCAATTTGAAAAATCATTATGATTATAATCAAAAATTGGTTCAAAAAAATCTTGGATTGGATATTCTAAAGTTTCAGACAAAGAATATAATAAATATGAACTAGGGTTTACTTCTCCTTTCTCAATTCGTCGAAGATGTCTAATATCAATTTTTATTAATTGAGCTAATTGCTCCAACTTCATCCCTTTACCTAATCTTAAAATCATGGTTTTGACCCCGATTCTTTTTGAAAGTACCTTTTTTTCAGTTTCCATTTTTCAAAAAAAAGATTATAAATTATCGGTAACAAGGACAAAAAAGTCAATTAAAATTAATAAAAAATTAAAAGGACTAAAAAGTCCATTTAATTAAAGGAAAAACTGCATAATTTTTCATTAAATTAACTAATAGTCAATTCATTATAATCTAAAAAACTTATTATTTTTTTTAAAAAAATTAATTGAAAATTTGATCGGCTTCTGAAATTAATTGTTCTTTTATTACAGGAACAACTCCTACATATTCGCAAACTAGTCCACCTGCTAAATTGGACAAGGCGGCAATAAGATCAGCGGAAAGGTTAAGGCCCAAACAACAAGCGGCCACGGAAATCACGGTATCACCCGCTCCAGATACATCTGCGATATTTCGAGTATGAGCATTACATTGAATAAACCTACCTTCATTATTTAATAATACGCCTTTTTCAGACATGGTAAGAAAGATATTTTTCATTTGGAATTTCTTTCTAAAATCTTCTGTAAGGGTTTTTAAATCCTCTAATTCAATTTTAGAATTTGAAATATTTAAACCATCCAATAATTCTTTCAAATTAGGTTTAAACAAATCTACACCGGAATAAGAAAGGAAATTTCGTTTTTTGGGATCTACTACGGTAGAAATATTATGTTTCTTTGCAAGTGTAATTATTTTTTGAATGATTTCTTCATTTAAAACACCTTTATCATAATCTTCAAAAATGATTACATCAATATCGGCAATGATATTAGATATTTTTTCAACTAATAAATTCAATGAAGAATTAGAAATCATAGAATCGGTTTCGTCATCGATTCTAACAATTTGTTGAGATCCAGAAATAACGCGTTCTTTTGAAGTGGTAATTCTATTTTCTTCTTGGATGACCAAATTAGTTGATAAATTATCTTCTTTTAGGAGATCAAGAATAATTTTACCGGAAGAATCATTACCAATAACGGAGCAGACAATTGGTTTGGCACCTAGGCTGAGAATATTTTTTACTACATTTCCAGCGCCGCCCAATCTATTTTCTCTTTTTGTAAGGTTAAGAACAGGAACAGGAGCTTCTGGGGATATTCGTGTAACCTTACCAAAGGAATAGGAATCAACCATTAGATCTCCTATAACTAAAACCCTTAAATTTTTAAAACCCTCAAATATCTCTTTAATCTTATTCATTTTATCCTCCAATAGTGGTCATAGACTCTGACAATTTAATATTTCTATTTTTTTCAGCTTCAAACCCATTTATATACCTTTTTCCTACAATTTCAACAATTTTATTCTTAATTACCTGATTTGAATTACCTTCTCTCATAAATTCTTTCAAATTAAATACACCAGAATCATATAAACAATTTTTTATTTGTCCGGCTGGAGTAATTCTCAATCGATTACATGCTCCACAGAAACTTCTAGAATAAGCCCCAATAATTCCAATTTTGCCTAACCATTCCTTTGAGGAAAACATTTTGGCGGTATCTCCATGGTTAAATGGAAGGGAATAAATGGATTGACAAGAATTTTCAATTGATTTTTTAATCATTTCCTCTGAACAGGGGAATGATCCTTTCAAATCACCTTTGCCATTAAAAGGCATTTCTTCAATAAATCGAACTTCAACAGGATATTTTTTTGCAAATTCAATAAAATCTGGGATTTCATGATTATTTTTTCCTTCCATCAATACGGTATTAATCTTTAAATTAAATCCTTTTTCAATCATGGAATGAATTGCCAACATGGTTGGCTCAAATTTATCTCTTCGTGTAATGTTTTTAAAATTATCTGGATCTAGAGAATCCAGACTTATATTTAAATGGAGAATTCCTAAGTTTAAAAGTTCATCCAAGTGTTCATAGGCCAAGAGAGCATTCGTCGTGATGCAGATTTCCAAATCCTTTATTTTCGCAATTTCTTTAAGAAATTCTATAAATCCAGGACGAACAAAGGGTTCCCCCCCAGTCAGCCTCAATTTTTTTATTCCTAGTTCGGTTGAAATCTTAATGATACGTTGAATTTCAGAAAAATCTAATAATTCATTTTCAGGCAAAAAATTAAGTCCCTTTTCTGGCATACAATATATACAACGCAAATTACATTTATCCGTAATCCCAATTCTTAAATAATTGATTTTACGTCCGTGATTATCTACCAATTCTATAGTATTACTACCTTGCATTATGTATATTTGTATTAAAGACAAAAATAATAAAATTCGATGGAATCGGTTAATTCTTATGAAATATTGGTGTTTGGAATTTGTAAGGAATTATTGGGTAAAGACCGAATTGTTTTAGAATCAAAAGATCCATTGACATCCGAAAAATTTGAAACCTTGTTAATAGAAAAATTCCCTGAACTAAAAAAAGTGCCTTCATTAAGAATATCGGCAGACTATAAGTTCATCGAAAAAAATGCTATATTAAGTTTTAATTCTGAAATTGCATTAATTCCACCTGTATCAGGGGGTTAGTTTAGGACATATGAATTTACCATTTTTACTATTACTTATTCTTCCTTGGCTAAATTTTATCAATAGTCTTGTTTTCAGAAAAAATACAGAGGTAACAAGTATTTTTTTGAATGGAATATTATTGGTATTTGGAATTTACTTTAGTTTCCAAAGCGCAGGGCAAAGTTTTGAAGAAAGTACAAATTGGTTTTCCATTGGTTCAATCAATATCAATTTATCCTTTTCAGTAAGTACATTATCAAGAGCAATGGGGGTATTAGTCCCTCTGGTAGGCTTTTTAGTTCAAATTTATTCCTATTCTTATTTAAAAGAAGATCCTAAAAGGCCAAATTTTTATATTTATCTTAATGCATTTATTGCGTCTATGATATTATTATCCTTATCGGACAATTTAATCAGTTTTTATGGAGCCTGGGAGATGGTCGGATTATTTTCCTATTTACTAATTGGATTTTGGAAGGAAAAACATGCTGCGAATCGGGCGGCAACAAAAGCATTTTTGATAAATAGGGTAGCAGATTTTTGTTTATTAATTGGATTAATATTAAGCATCAAACATTTTGGTACCTTTGAATTCTCAAAGATGAATCCAACTTTATTTGGTACACTTCCGAATTCAACTGCCTTATTACTCATACTGGGCGCAGCCGGAAAATCAGCACAATTTCCATTTTCAACCTGGCTTCCAGATGCAATGGAGGGGCCAACGCCAGCTTCTGCCTTAATTCATGCGGCAACGATGGTTACTGCAGGAGTGGTTTTAGGGATAAAAATCATTCCATTAATTGGACTGGAAATGCAGATGGTCTTTGGCATAATAGGTTTAATATCCTTTGTATTGGGTGCCAGTTTAGCCCTTTTTCAGAATGATTTAAAAAAGGTCTTAGCCTACTCAACGATTTCACAAATAGGTTTTATGTGGTTAGGGCTTGGAGGCTCAATAAGTTTATTTCATTTATTAACACATGGTATTTTCAAAGCAGGATTGTTCTTAGTTGCAGGTATAATTATTCATCAAAATGAATCAAGAAAAATAAAAGACCCAAAAAATATTTTCACAATGCCATCCCTTTTAAGGAGAAATCCAATCCTATTATGGACTTTTTCCATTTTTGGATTAAGCCTAATGGGAATTCCTGGATTTTCAGGTTTTTATTCAAAAGAAAATATTTTAGCCAACCTGGAAAATTTTTCAATAAACTCCCCTTTCAAAATTGAATACCAAATTATTAAAATAATAACCTATTTTGGCCTAACGCTATCAGTTGCCTATATGAGCCGTTTGATTTATTTTATTGGATTCAAAAATATGGATCAAACAAACGAGGATCATGAAAAAGTTAATAAATTAGAATATTTTCCAATTATCGTTTTATCCCTATTTTCTTTATTCTGGATATTTAGTTTTAATCCATTTTCACTCAACTATAACTTCTTAAATACTTGGTTCGGGATTGAAAATATACTTACAAAAGCCCCATTATTATTTATTGTCGGCATCATTTGGATATTAGGAGGGGTTTTGGCTTATTCATTGAGAAACTGGGAGCCGACACCCATTCGGCTTGGCGGAGAAAAAATTTGGAGAAGCTTATTTCAATTAATCCTTTTTAGCTCAAAAAAATTCAATGAAATAATTGAAAAAATGCTAGACTACCTAATTGACCTTTTAGGAAGGTTTCCCGTAGTTCTTGCACATTTAATACATTGGATTGATAATCATATTATTGATTTTTTAATCGTTAGGTTCAATGGTTTTATTCAATTGAAATCAGGAACTTATTTTGCAAGATGGCAAAGGGGGAATTTTAGATCCTATATCCTTAGTGCCTTTGTTTCAATAATTTTATTAATTTTAATTATAAGTTTAAAGAAAATATGACACCTTGGTTAAGTATAATCATTTTGCTTCCATTAATTGGTGCTGGAATCATCTTCCTTCCAAATTTACAGTCCAAGGAAAAGGCAATTGCCAAACTATTTAGTTGGATACAATTCTTTTTAATTGGTTGGTTGGTATTAAATTTTGATTTTACAATTCATGCATATCAATTTAAAGAAATCTATTCTTGGATAAATTTAAATTTAGGAAAACTTGGATTATATAAAATTGATTATTCCCTTGGTCTAGACGGCCTATCGCTTATTTTAATCCTATTGAGTTCAATAATAAGCTTATTGGCTTTATATCATTCAAATGAAATAAAAGAAAAAACAAGAGGATATTTTAGCCTTCTTTTGATCATGAATGCCGCGATCATGGGATGCTTTTTGGTCTTGGATTTATTTGTTTTTTATATCTTTTTTGAATTCATGCTACTTCCCATGTTCTTTTTAATCGGAATTTGGGGAGGGAAAAATCGGTTATATGCTTCCGTTAAGTTTTTCATTTATACTTTTGTTGGATCTTTATTAATTCTTTTAGCAATAATTGCCTTAGGCACATCCTATGTAAATCCCTATGAAACTTCTGTGAATATGGATTTAATTGCCAATGGATCAGAATTTTCAATTGAAAATCTCATTGCCTTCCAAGATTTATTAGTCAATGGTGATATTCCTACCTCCAGTTTAGTCCATTCTTTCAATTATGATGTATTGATGGATTCTAAAAATATAGCACCAAATAGCTTACTAGCGGATGGAAATAATTGGACGATGTGGGGATTAAATTCAAAGTCTTGGGCATTTTGGTTTTTATTCATCGGTTTTGCCATAAAACTTCCGATGGTACCCTTTCATACCTGGTTGCCTGATGCCCATGTGGAAGCCCCAACACCAATTTCGGTAATATTAGCAGGATTATTATTGAAAATTGGAGCTTATGGCTGGCTAAGAATCACCTTCCCAATTTTTCCTAATCAAGCATTGGAATTTTCAAATATATTAATGGCTTTAGGAGCAATTTCCATTGTATATGGAGCTTTAAATGCTTTTGCTCAAACGGATTTAAAAAAATTAGTCGCCTACTCCTCCGTATCCCATATGGGATTCGTTTTATTTGGAATTGCCTCTATGAATCCTCAAGGTTGGCAAGGTGCTATCTTCCAGTCTTTTTCACATGGATTATTATCCCCTATGTTATTCTTATTAGTTGGTGAATTATATAAACAAACTGGATCTAGAAAAATTGATGATTTTTCAGGATTAGTTCATTCCATGCCAAAATACGCAACTTTTGCAGGAATTGCTTTTTTTGCTTCTTTAGGACTTCCTGGCTTCTCAGGTTTCATAGGAGAATTTTTTGCCATAATGGGAGGAATAAATTCTCAGGCTTTTCATATTTTATGGACCATGTTGGCAGTAAGTGGAATAATTTTAGGTGCGGGGTATTTATTATGGACTTACCAAAAAATATTTTTAGGGAAAGAATTCAAAAGAAACGCTGAATGGAAATTAGAGGATATTTCCCAAACAAGTTTTATTTCTTATATTATTTTAAGTATATTAACAATCACTTTGGGTATATATCCAGAGTTAATATTTAAATTCACAAATGAATTAATAAATAATTTATTTTATCAATTCTTTTAAACCTATTAAAATTATGATTTCAAGAAGAGATATTCTGAAAAGTGGTGCCGGGCTTTCCGGACTTTCCATTTTGGGAATGGAAAATCGATTTTCAAAAGCCGACAATATAGTTGGAGCAGATCTTAAAGGAAAAGTACAACATTCTGCCTGCAGATGGTGTTATAATAGCATTCCATTTGAAGAATTAGTAGTCAATGCCAAGAAAATTGGCTTGAGTTCAATTGAATTAACTGGTCCGGAAGAATGGGAAATTTTGAAAAAACATGATATGACTGCCGCTATTGGTTGGGGGCATTATCCTGAAGGAATGAATATCCCTAACTTCTTTAATAGAAAGAAAAATCATGATCAACTTTTAGCATTTTATGAAGATTTAATCCCAAAAGCAGCAAAAATGGGCATCAAAAACCTTATTTGTTTCTCAGGAAATAGAGATGGAATGAGTGACGAAGATGGTTTAATAAACTGCAAAATTGGTCTTCAAAGGGTTATGCCTGTTGCTGAAAAATATGGTGTAACAATCTCTATGGAATTATTAAATTCTAAGGTGAATCATAAAGATTATCAATGCGACCGCACTGAATGGGGTGCAGCTCTTTGTGAAATGGTAGGTTCCGATAATTTTAAATTATTATATGATATTTACCATATGCAAATAATGGAGGGTGACGTGATTGCTACCATTAAAAAATACCATCAATACATCTCTCATTACCATACTGGTGGAGTTCCTGGAAGAAATGAAATTGATGAAACCCAAGAATTATATTACCCTGCTATCATCAAGGCTATCTATGAAACAGGTTATAAAGGATATATCGGACAAGAGTTTATTCCTGCCCGTGAAGACAAAATGGCTTCACTTGAACAAGGAGTGAAAATTTGCGATATTTAAAATTACCAAAATATAAGTTTACTGATAATCTCCATTTTCTTAATTGTTTTTTGATTCAAATATTTTAATTTCAAATCAGAAAGCAATTGAGGAGATGGAGTTTTTTTTAATAATTATATTATATACTTTCAAAGGATTTAAAGACATTGAGGGAGACCTGATGTATTCTATAGGGGAAAACCAGAAAATACAGGAATGTGAGGTTGAAAATGAGGGGATATCTGGAATTTTTCCTTTGGAGGAAATGGAAAATCTTCAGGAACTCCCTCGAGAAATTTATCTAAATGATAGTACATTTATAGAAAATCATAAAAAAGAAATTGATGAATTCTTTTGGGAAATGAATGACCATTACATCTCTTCCGAAAAAAGAATAAAAATTCATGTGTTCGAAGAATCAAGATTTGTTTTTGTTTTAAAAATAAAAAACTGTTATTACCGGACAAAACCACTCGTTATTAAGACAGAGTAATTGTAATACTATCCCCCGATTTAGAAACAGCAAAATTCTTTAAATTACCGCCTAGTGATCCAGAATTACAAGAGGATGTTCCCCCAGTTTCTATTCCATATGAATTCCCATGAGTTGAACAAGTGAATTTATTATTAGCATAAGACCAAGAATTCTTACTTCCATTATGTGGACAACAATTATCATAGGCCCCATAATTGGAACTAGAAATTCTCAATAACAATACGCCATTTTCTGTATCATTATAAAATCCTCCAACCGTTTCAAGTTTTTTAAATTTAGAATTTAAAAGATCATAAGTTACGGTATTTCCGCTAACCGTAATTCCGTTTGTAGAATTACCCGAATTATTTTGTCCATTTGGTTCCAATACCTCCTCCTCCTTCGAACATGAAGTATTTACCAATACAGTGGATAAAATTCCTAAAGTAATTACCGGACAAGTTTTTCTCAAAAAATCATTTCTGTTCATTCTTTTAAAACATAAATTAATAAATATAGTTTTGAAAAATTTCAAGATATTTATTAGATTTATATAAAATTGAACCTTAGGTGACAAATAATATTAATAACGATCCAAAACCTATTGATCTTATTGCTGCATTTAATGCAGAAAAAATTGATTTTTCCCCAATTCAAGAAGCAAGGAATAAAAGATTGGCGGTAAGTTCTGGATTAGAACCTTATACTGGAGATTTTGGGAAAGAGCAAAAGGTTCACCTTTTGAGAAGAACCATGATGGGCTATGCCCATCGGCATTTGGTGGATATTGAAAATTTAAATCTTCAAGATTCCTTAGATTTAATTTTTTCTCAACAAGAATTTCCGCCTAACCCAATAAATGATTATTTCTACGAAATTTCAAAGCAGGAAGTTCTAGATCAAAAACATATTTATGTAGAACCTTATCAAGATTATACCACGATAGGTGAACCAAATGGATCTCCTTGGCCTCGACATCAATCTTTTGAATCTTGGATTTATAAAAATATGGCAGAACAGCCAACTTCCATTCATTGGAGATTGGTTTATTTTTTACATAATTTACTAGCTTGTGGGAATGGGAGTGTAAAAATGCAATTTCAGCATTATAAAATGCTTTTTAATAATGCTTTCAATCCATATAAAACGATTCTTTGGGAGCTTACACTTGATCCTTTAATGTTGGATTATCTGAACCTTCAAAATTCAAATAAGTATCAACCAGACGAAAATTACGCAAGAGAATTACAAGAATTATTTTCCGTAGGAAAAGGACCAAATTCAAAATATACTGAATCAGATGTTGTTGAAATGTCTAAAGTATTAGTTGGATGGAGATTTACGTGGGAATCCAAAAATAATAATGGACCTTTATATACGATGTTCCAAGTAAATAATCATGATACGTCTGATAAACAATTTTCAGAATTTTATGGAAATAAAATAATTAAAGGTAGAATTGGAGAAGATGGGAAATATGAATTAGATGAATGCTTAGATATGATATTGGCAACAGATGAATGCGCTTTGTATTTATCCAGAAGATTATATCAATTCTTTTGTTTCCCTGAAATAACAGAAACAGTAGAAACAAATATCATTAGCCCAATGGCAGAGATATTAAGGAATAATAATTATGAATTAAGTGCACCACTAAAAGCCTTATTGGGAAGCGCACATTTTTATGACATTAGCTTTTATTCTTCGATGATAAAATCTCCAATGGATTATGTCTTAAATTTGAAAAAAACATTCCGTTATAATATTAAAAATTACAATAACCCTAATGATATTCCTCCAAAAATTAGAGATGAAAAGACACAAGGTTTTTATCTTTACAGAGGAATAGGATGGGCAACTGGAGATCAAGGACAAAGTTTTTTTAATCCCCCGAACGTATCAGGTTGGCCAGCATTTTACCAGGAACCTGTTTATGATCTATATTGGATTAATTCAGATTCTATTGCAAAAAGAGCAAACCATGGAAATGGTTTTGGAGATTGGGGAGATTGGTTAGCCAATGGTACAAGTGGTGGGAACGTTCATTTAAAAATTGATCCGGTTCATTTTATCAGCATTATTTCTGAACCTGAAAATATAGATGTATTAATTTCAGAAACCATTCTGCAGTTTACAAGCGTTGAGATTCCTTCAATTACTTATAATAGAATCAAAAATTCTATTTTACAAGGGGCTAATCAACAACATTTTAAAGACTTAGTCAATTCTGTAAAAAATGGAGGAACAACAGACCAAATAAATGAATTAAGTGGAAGATTAACCAAAATGTTTAAGGCAATATTTCAATTAGCAGAGGTACAATTATTTTAATATGAAAAGAAGAGATTTTATCCATTCCTTATCTCATGCAGTGGCATTACCTGCCCTGTTCTCTTCGAATCCTGTCTTCGCCATGATGCAAGATAAACGTACCATGCTATCCAATACCATAAATGCCGGTAATATTTTAATTTTAGTTGTTTTAGAAGGAGGAAATGATGGATTAAATACAGTCATCCCACTAAATAAAACTTCACAATTACATAATATTCGTCCCAATGTAGTCCTTCCTGATAATAAAATATTAAATCTAAATAAGAATAGTTTGGGACTACATCCCTCGCTTACAGGTTTTCAGGAACTAAGTAATCAGGATAGGTTAAAAATTGTTCAATCTGTTGGATATAATAAACCCAATTATTCCCATTTTAGATCCATGGATATTATTCAATCAGGATCAGCATCAAATGAATATATCAATAGTGGCTGGGTCGCTAGATTTTTGGAATCTAAACATAGTGATTTTCCAATGACCTATCCATCTAAAGAATTTCCTGATCCTTTAGCGATTGAACTTTCCTGGAGCTCAAGTTTAATGTTTACAGGTGATAGATCTTTTACTTCTGTTGTATCTCAAGACCCCGGAAATTTTTATCAAATTGCTAATGAATTTAGTAATCAATATCCTTCAACTCCAGTAGGAGAAAAATTAACCTATTTACAATTGATTGCAAAACAATCTAATGAATATGGCTATCGATTACAATCTGCTTATAATACCGGAAAAGAATTTTCAGGAATCTTCAAAAACAATAATTTAGGTAATAAATTCCAAAAAATTGCAAAACTAATTTCAGGAGGGTGTAATACCAGAATTTATCGCGTATCCATTGGAGGATTTGATACTCATGGTGACCAAGTCGATAGAAGTGACCATTCTAAGGGAAATCATGCTGAATTACTGAAAGAATTGGATGACGCAGTCTTTTCTTTTATGCAAGCAATGGATGAAATTAAAGCCTCAGATAGAGTAACGGGAATGATTTTTTCTGAATTTGGAAGAACTGTTCATTCCAACGGTACTTATGGAACAGACCATGGCTCCGTTTCACCTGTTATTTTCTTTGGAAATAAATTAGATACCAATGTCGTTGGTACTAACCCGGATCTCCCAAATCAAGTTTCCAATCAATATGAAATGGACTTGCAGTTTGAATTCCGACAATTATATTCCTCTATTTTATATCAATGGTTAGGGTCTACCGATGAAAATAACCAGAAAATATTAAATGGTAGTTTTGACAATATACAAATTATCAAAAAATCATTGGTTGATTCGGATGAAGATGGGGTGCCAAATGATTTCGATGAATGTGATTCAACGCCATTAGGTACAGTTATAGGCTTAGATGGTTGTGAATTGCCCCTACCTCCTGCCAATAACTTAAGAGTAATTGCAAAAGGAATGTCCTGTAAAGGGGAAGTCAATGGTTCTATAACTTTGGGTATTATTTCCAGAAAATATACCTATAATATTGCTGTTTCCGGCCCGAATAATTTTAATCAAACTACTCAAATTAATCCTGGAGATTCTGATTTAGTATTAAATAACCTTCAATTAGGTAATTATCGAATAATTTCTCAAATGGTTGAATATCCAGATTTCCAAGAAATATTTGAAGTCACTATTTCTGAACCGGATAACCTAATTGTAACCACAAGTCTTAATGAAAATGAAAAAACCTTGAATATGATTGTAACCGGATCAGAAAATTATACGGTTCAAATCAATTCAGAAAAATATGAATTAGAAGGAGTAAATAATTTAATTACCCTTCCAACAGGCTTGGTAAATATTAAAGTTTCCAGCCCCTACCCTTGTCAGGGCGTATACCAAAAAACCTTATTTATTTCAGAAAATGTAAAATTATTCCCTAATCCTACCTTTGGTCCATTAAATATTTATATTGAAGGCCAGGATACGGAAGTTAATTTTAAATGGGTGGATTTAAATGGGAGAATTTTGGAAGAATCAATAGAATCTGTGCCATTTTCAAGATTAATTGAAAAGGATTTAAATACTTTTTCCGTTGGAACATATATATTAGAAATTGAAGGAAATTCAATTAGAAAATCCTTAAAAATTATGAAGCGATGAAAAAATATATACTGCTTTATGGTTTAATTTTAATAAGTTTTTTATCCTCGTGTGTAAAAAATTCAGGAGATCCTGTGGTTGATGAAAAAGCAACCATCACCCCAAGTTTAGCAGAATTAAAGCTACCTGAAAATGGTTTAGTTTGCTATACCGCTCGTCCAAACAATGCAGACTATGCAGAAGTTGATTTTGAATGGAAAGCTGCTGAAAATGCAGATTATTATGAACTTCAAATCACTAATTTAATTTACGATTATGTTTTTAAGGAAAGAATAACAGGCGCTACCACCAAAACCTATACATTATTAAGAGGAAATCCTTATTCATGGAAAATAATTGCCTATAATTCGACTTCAAAAAAGAGTTCCGAAACAAGTGCTTGGAAATTTTATTTAAATAGTGATGGCGTAAGAAATTATGCCCCTTTTGCTGCAGAAATCATTGCTCCTGCCTCAGGAAAAACAGTTTCTCCTATAAATGGAAATTTGGTTTTCGAATGGAAAGGCCTTGACCCTGATAATGATGACCTGCATTATGAAGTATATTTGTCCGAAACAAAAGACGAAGTATTAAATTTAACCGTTAGTCCAATCCAATCCTCCAATTCAAAAATTGAAATCCCAGTAAAATCCAATTCAACTTATTATTGGAGAATAAAATCCATGGATCAAGAATCATCAAGTTATTCAAGTATCTACGGGTTTAGGACAAAATAAAATATTAAACCTAAAACCTATTTATTTAGTTTGATAAGAAAAACTTCTTTTGAAAACTATAATTTTGCCCTTTCATCTTTTTCCTAATTTAGAAATTTGGGATAAAAATAGTCAGATTTATTTAATCGAAGAATTCCATCTATTCAATTTATATTCTTTCCATAAATTAAAATTAGTTTTGCATCGGGCAAGTATGCAATATTACAAGGATTTATTAATCAAATCTGGATTCCACGTAGAATATATCGAGTCAAACCAAAAAGAATCAAAAGTTGAAATTCTTATTGAAAAATGGCAAAATGAAAACATTGAAATAATTGATCCTTGCGATAATTGGATTGAAAGAAAAATAAAAAATGCTGCAATTAAAAATCATCATTCCCTTCGATTTTTAGAGTCTCCCTTATTTATAAACACAAAAGAACAATTAAAAAATACTCCTCACCGTAAAAATTATTATTTCCAAACCGACTTTTATATCCTTCAAAGGAAAAATTTAGGATTATTAATGGATCAAGAAAAACCTTTGGAAGGAAAATGGACATTTGACACTGAGAATAGAGCAAAATACCCCAAAAATGAAATCCCACCTCCTTTTCTTCCCAGTGATGAAAATTCCTATATTAAAGAGGCAAAAGATTATGTAAAAAACCATTATCCAACGAATCCTGGAAATATTAATGGTCCCATTCTTTTTGAAATAGAAAGGAATTCAAGTAATAAAAGAATTCAAGATTTCCTCAATCATAGATTTCTAAACTTCGGAAAATATGAAGATGCGATTCTAAAAAATGAAATTGTTCTGAACCATTCTGTTTTAAGTCCTATGATCAATATTGGACTGATAAACCCCCTTGATTTGGTAAAAGAGGTAGAAAAATTCGGACAAAAAAACAATATTCCTATTAATTCTACTGAAGGGTTTATTCGACAAATCATCGGTTGGAGAGAATTTATTCGATGGGTTTATATCGAAAAAGGAAATTATCAACGAACAAAAAACTATTGGGGATTTAAAAGAAAAATTCCTAAAAGTTTCTGGACCGGCACAACTGGAATTCCGCCAATAGATATTACTATTAAAAAAATTTTAAATACAGGATATTGCCACCATATAGAAAGATTAATGGTACTGGGGAATTTTATGCTATTATGTGAATTTGATCCCGAAGAAGTATATCGGTGGTTTATGGAAATGTTTATTGATGCATATGACTGGGTAATGGTACCAAATGTTTATGCCATGACCCAATTTGCTGATGGAGGAACCATGACTACCAAACCCTATATTTCTGGAAGCAATTATTTAATGAAAATGAGTGATTACCCGAAAGGAGATTGGCAGGAAATTTGGGATGGTCTATATTGGAGATTCATACATGAACAAAGAAATTTTTTTATAAAAAATCCGAGAATGGGAATGATGGTAAACCTTTTAAATAAAATGCCCGAAGAAAAAAAGAATAACCATCTTCAAAAGGCGAATGAATACCTAGCTAATCTGGACAAATTTTAAACATAATTGCATTTAAATAGTTAAATATTTTATAACTATTATACAATTTATGGTTCCTCATGCAGAAATCACCATCATTGGACTTGGCGCAGCAGGCTTAATTCTGTTAAAGGAAATTTTAAATGATCCGGAATTTCAAAATAAAAAAATCCTTTTGATTGATAGTGGAGAAAGACAGGAAAAAAATTGGGCTTATTGGGCTCATTCAAGTAATTCTTTTTCGCATCTTTCATTAAAAACCTGGGAAAATATTGGATTTAGAGGACCGGCTTTGGAGGAACAAAATCATTTTATAAAACCATATCACTATCAATTAATATCATCAAAATCTATATTTGATTACATGTTCAATACGGTAATCCCTTCCCATAAGAATATTAAAATAATCAAGGGAAGAGTAAAGGACTGTCATATCAACCCCAGTGGAAATCATGAAATCCTACTTGAAAACGGAGAAAAATTAAGTTCTACCATCATTGGAGATTCAAGAATAGATCTAAATAATGGACAAGGCAAAATTGAATTGAAACAACATTTTTATGGAAAATTCATAAAAATTAAGGAATCCAAATTCAATGAAAAGCAAGCAATATTGATGGATTTTAATTTTCCATCCATTCAAAACACAGTTGGATTTGGTTATATTTTGCCTTTCAATTCCCATGAGGCATTTGTCGAAATAACTTTTTTTGATGAAAATCCATTAACAGAAGAGGAATATAATAAGATTTGGGAGCAATATTGGCATAAAAATCTAAATGGTCAAAAATATGAAACTAGCCAGGTAGAAATGGGTTGTATACCAATGTCTAATCGGTATTTTAATCAAGAAATAACTAATAATTATTTTAAAATTGGTACTGCAGCAGGTATGGTTAAAAATTCAACTGGATATGCCTTCACCAGAATGATTGAAGATTCTAAAATTATCGTAAAATCTAAATTTAGTAAAAGAAGAATATTGAACGAATCCAAATTGAGGTTTAAAATTTACGATTCTATCTTATTAAATATCATTCATAAGGAACCACATAGGGTAAAGGATGTAATGAATAAACTTTTTAGGAATAATCCAGGTAAACGAATTCTGAAATTTTTAGATGAGAAGACCAATATTTTAGAGGAAATTTTGATATTTTCTAGGTTGCCAATACGCTTATTTTTAAACTATTTTTTTATAAATTTTAAGAAAGGATGAAAATCTGGTATAAATATTATATTGGTACCCTTTTAAGTATTTTATTTTTGCTTACAGAATTAGTTGGAATACATTTCGATTATTCCCTTCAGCTTATTTTATTTGGCATAGGCCTAATTTTTTTGGGCATTCCGCATGGGGCAGGAGATATGATAATAGCTAGGGAAACTGCAAATAAGAAAAATATCCCATTTTCAAATTTGAATTTTTTAATGGGCTACCTAGGATCAATGCTTGTTTATGGATTAATTTGGTATTATAATCCAATCCTTGGTCTCGGTATATTTATTTTAATATCCATATTTCATTTTGGAGAATTAGAAGATATTCAGAGTCAGAATTTATTAGATAAGCTTCCTATAAAATTATTAGTAGGTAGTCTTGTCTTGGGAATACTCATATTAGGACATTGGGAGGAATCAAAAAAAATTATAGATGAAATCGGATTTTTGAATCTAGACCTTATTCCAAATAATGTTATTAATTATTTTATTCTAGGATCCAGTTTATGCCTAATGGGTTTGGCCTATTTCAATAAAAATAATCTCCTGACAAACACTATTCTTACACTTATTATCGGATTAAAACTACCCTTAATATTGGCTTTTAGCCTATACTTCATTGCATGTCATTCTTTAAACAGTATTCAAAAAGTGCAATATTTTACAGAATTGAATTATAAACAACTATTTTTAAAATTATTTCCTTTTACTCTTTCCACTTTTATTCTTTTTATTCTTTATCTATTTTTTTATGATGGGTCTAAATTACTGATAACCAACATCTTTATTTTTATATCCATCATAACTTTTCCACATTTTTTTATTATGCATAAAATGTTGGCTCAGATTGAATCAAGGTAGATTTTGGGATAATTTCAATATTTTGTTTAACTTTTTTATAAAATAAATTAAACAAATTGAAATATTTATAGTTTAAATAGTACAAAATTAAACAAACAGATTTTCTTAATTAATTAAACATTAAAATTATGAGTACACTACAAGTATTATTAGATGGAGCGCTTCAAGCGGGCGATTACATCGGATTTACCTTTTTCACAGGGTACATGTCAATGTTGGCAGCGTCAATTTTCTTTATAGTTGAACGCAGCACTGTAAGTGATAAGTATAAGACATCTTTACTTATCTCTGCATTAATTACGTTTATAGCGGCAGTACATTATTTCTACATGAGAGGTGTATGGTTAGAAACTCACACATCACCAACTCAATTCCGTTACATTGACTGGACCCTTACGGTACCTTTAATGTGTATTGAGTATTTCTTAATTTTAAAACCAGCGGGTGCTAAAGGTGGAATGTTAACAAGATTATTGTTTGGTTCCATTGTAATGTTAGTTGCTGGTTACATTGGAGAGGCAGTATCACCTGAATCAAACGTAATGTGGGGAATTATTTCTACAGTCGGTTGGGCGATCATCATCTATGAAATTTACATGGGTGAGGCTTCTAAATTAGCTGCTGAATCGAAAGATGAGCATGTTAAAACAGGATACAAAATTATGCGTTGGTTTACATTAGTAGGTTGGGCAATTTATCCAATCGGATACATGATGTTACCAGGAAACTTATTAGCAGGATTAGCTGCAGGTGCAGATTTATCACAATCTTCTCCAGTAGATTTAGCTTATAATATTGCGGATGCAATCAACAAAATTGGATTTGGTTTGGTAGTTTACTCTATTGCAAAAGGAGCATCATCCAAATAAAAAATTAGTTTAATTTTTGTTTTAAAAACCTACTTCTGGATGGGAAGTAGGTTTTTTTATTTATATAGGGAAAGTGTAAGACGTTCTACAATTGATTTTGGCAACCATTTTGCCATTATTGCCCCAAATTGATTAATAATTCCAATTATTTTTTCAGGTTTTTTATTAAACATGGCCTTTACAGAAATTCTTGCGACATCTTCGGCAGACATAGCCACTGATCTGGCGGCCTTATCAATTTTTTCTGGAACATTTGCTGATTCATTAAAATTGGTAATGGTTGGGCCCGGTGAAGTCGCGGTCACGAATAAACCTCTTTTCTTCCATTCATTATATATTCCTCGCGAAAAAGATAATACGAATGATTTAGTGGCTGCATAAACAGTAAGATAGGGTACGGACTGATAAGCAGAAGAGGATGCGATATTTAATATATGCGCATCCCCTTTTCCTATTAATGCTGGGTAAAAATAATTGCATAAACTGATTAGTGACTGACAATTTAATTGAATCATTTTCAAATATTCTTCATTTGAATAGGATTCAAACTTTCCCACTAAACCCGAACCTGCATTATTTACTAAAATTCTTATATCAACTTTTTGATCTATAGCCCAATTAAAAAGCTTTTCAGCTCCCTTTGGGTCAGCTAGATCAGAGCCTATAAATTTAACATCAATTTGATATTCTCTTTCTAGGGTTTCAGCTAACTGTTTTAAATCATATAAATTTCTTCCACTTAATAAAAGGTTATAGTTACGCTTTGCCAATTCAAAAGCAATTGCTTTACCTATACCTTTACTTGCTCCGGTTATTACTGCGTATTTCATAACCTTAAATTAGGAATTTTTTTTTGAAAAAATGGAGGAATTATTTACCTACTTCTTCAGTTTTTTCCTTTGATGCAAAATGCTCTAAAATTTGGGCATCATCTGGTTTAATTTCAAGGGCAAGTTTAAAATAATCATCTGCCTTATTCTCATCTTCACCAATACCTAAATAATAACCACCCAATGCTTTATATGACTCAAATAATTGGTTATCATCCACTTTAAAGGAAGAAGAGTTTTCGGCTTTTAATTCATTTACAACACGAATAAAATCTGTATAAAAAGGAGCCCAGATACCTTTGGATTCAAAATCAATTAAACGATTTACTCTTGCTCTAGAAATATAGAATGGAGGCCATTTCGGATTAACTTCAATTGCTGAAGAAAAGAAATTATCTGATTTGGCACCTAATTCTAATCGTTTAGCCGAATCAGCTTGATCAGTATAAGCAGTTGCATAATAATAATCCAAACCTACTCTGAAATAATCTCCAGAACCGATAGTTTCTTTTCTATCATTTTTCCATGAAATCATTTTTTCCCCATATTTTCCAGCATTTAGGAAATCTTTTTTCTTGAAATAGATTTCATGAATAATTGAATACACATTATTATTGGTATCAAGAGGGGCTGCTAAATCGTAATAAACAATAGCCAAAGAATCTTGGCCTAGGCCCTGATAAGCCTTACCAAAATAAAAATCATCTAAATAATAAGGTTTAACAGCCTCTTTTTTCATTAACTCTAGATTCCCTAAACCTTCTTGATAATTCCCTAATTCAACATTTGAATATCCCTTCATTCTAGAAATATCCGTATCCTTTACTCCCAAAGCTTCGGCTTTTTGAGTGTAATCCATAGAACCTTGATAATCCTTTGATAGGAATAAAAGCTTTGCAGTTTCTAGGATATCAGAAGGACTAGGCTCAGAGAATTTCAAATATTTTCTAAAGAAGGAAGCGGCGTTTTTATATTGAGCACCGATAATCAAATATTCTCCGTATTTTTTTATTGCAGGAGCAAAAGTGGAATCAGCCTCTAATACTTCCTTATAACGTGCTTGAGTTTCTTTATAATTCTTTCCTCTCAAATATACAGATGCAATTTTAGTTTTAACTTCTAAATTATCTGGCTGCATACGTACTACTTGTTCATAGGCAGAAACAGCATCTCCACCATTATTCATAATAAGAAAAGCATCCCCTTTTACTTCATAATGTTCAGGCAATAAATTTGGGAATTTCTTAGAAATTTTGGTTTCTAAAAGACCAATTAATCGTAAAGCCTCACCTGGATCATTATTTCTTAATTTATCATCTTGTCCTAATTCATAAAACATTTCATAGGCTTCTGCAATACGATAAATAACATCTATATCTCGTTCTTTGGTATCAGCTAAAATTTTATCAAATTTTGGTTTTGCCTCTTCAACTTTTCCCTTGCCAACCAATACGGCTGCCATTCCTACTTGATTCAGTGGATAATCTCCTTTTGAATCCAATTCTATTCCTTTTTCAAAGGCTTTAGATGCAGCTTCAAAATCACGAATTTGAAGATTAAAATTCCCTAAATAAAAATAATTTTCAGGACTTGGGTTTGAATTAACTAAATTTTCAAAAAAAGTTTTTGCTTTAACAGGTTGATCACGATATAATAAATCGAAACCCTCTTTTGCAGGATTTTGTGCAAATACAATTACTGTACTTAATATTAAGGCGATTGTCAACCCTATCTTCACTCTAGACATAATTAATAAAGTTTAAGGTAAATTTAAGGTTGTAAAAATAATATAAAAAATTTAAATAATTAAAATAAAAATACAAAATAAAAACCTCTAAGTTTAATTAATTGTGTATTGTCTAATATTAATTGGCCGCGTAAGGGGGATTAAACCAAATTTCAATACAATTAATTGTCCCATATCTCCGGTACTATAATTTACAAATCCAGTACCCAGGCCCATATGTCCTTCCTTAATGATAATTTTCAATTCTCTTCTTAGGGGATATAATTTTAGGGCTAAATTATAGCCAAATGGTTGATAGTATTCATTTTTAGGTTTTGATGCATCTTCTGCAACGGAAAGAACATTCACAGAACGAATAAACTGAAGAGATTGGGGGTTATCTCCGTCTGAAATCCAATTGGATCCGATTAAACCAATTGCCTGAGGAATATCTTTTACATAATTAATAACTTCTTCATTGGATCCTGCCTCATAGATATTCAATTTATCTTTATTGGATAGACCGAATTTATCAAGAAGAAAACGAAGGTTACTTGAATTACCCTTATCTACAACCAAAACAATTTTACCATTTGTTTTTTTAGCACCTAATTCTTTCCAAGTGGTGATTTCTCCTTTTAGTATACCAGATAATTGATCCAGATTAATTAAAGTATCGGTATTGGTTTTTCCAGTAATCAAGGCGATACCATCCATCGCAAATTTAAAACTACGGTATTTTATGCCATCGAGATTGAAATTCTCCATTTCTTTTTCATCCAAATCTCGGGATATTACAATACCGCGAACGCGGTCATTTAATAATTCTGCTACAGCCTCATTTTCTGGAAATTCTACCATATTTATTTTAGTATACTGATAAATATTTTCGAAGGCTTTAATTTCGGCATTGACGATGGGTGCAAAGGATTGGTCTACAGCAATGGTAATTTCTCCAGAAGCTGGTCCGTCCAATTCTTTGGAATTCGTTTTTCCACAGGAGGAAATAAAAACGGAAAGAATACCAAGGATAAATAATTTAGTTTTCATCTTCATAGGATCCATATTTTTCTTCATTGATTTCTTTGTAAAATTTATAAGCACGGTATATTCTAAATAAACCGTAAATAATAAATAAAGTTCCCATTAAATATTGGGTTTGGATTCCCATAAGAACACCAAAGTCGATTCCTTCTGTAAATTCAAGGTAAAAGCCGACAACCACATAGGCTAGGCCCGCGATTGATTTAAAAAAAAGGTTGATAAATTCTGAATTGCTCATAAATTGAAATTATAAAAAAAAAACAGGCTTGCCAAATTTAATTGACAAGCCTGTAAATATACTCAAATTACCTTATTCTGATAATTGGAATGTAATAGGCTGAGTAAATCTTGAACG
>CAZVFE010000015.1:0-30295 GCA_964626405.1 uncultured Cytophagales bacterium
AGAGCACCTGACTCATAATCAGGGGGTCCATGGTTCGAGCCCATGCTGGTCCACCCCTCAAATGGTTGATATTCATTTATCAACCATTTTTTTTTGGATTTTTTTTTCTAAATTATTTTTGATTAAATTGGTCTAAACTAAGCCAAAATACTATGAATTTTAAATCTTTTAGAAGGGTTTTTGTCCTTTTTTACTTTATTCCATTTAGCATATTCTCCCAAATAACCATTCAAGAGCTAAAAATTGAAAATTTAAAAGAACCAAATTCAATTGATATTTCTCATCCACGATTTTCATGGATTGCCGAATCCAAAAGTCAAGGGGATCGTCAATCCGCCTATAGAATAATTGTAAAAAATGGAAATAATTTGGTTTGGGACTCTAAAAGGGTCTCTTCATCAAAATCACTATTTGTAGAATATGCAGGTTCTAGTTTATTGTCCAATACTTATTATTCCGTAGAATTAACAATTTGGAATAAGGAAGGTGTGGCATCCAATAAATTTAATTCTCATTTTCAAACAGCATTTATGAATAAATCTGATTGGAAGGCTAAATGGATAAATTCAGGAATTGATGCCGATAGTACAAATGGAATCGTTCCGATATTTTCTAAGAGTTTCAAGTTAAAATCCAAAGTTAAAAATGCAAGAATATTTATTACTTCTTATGGATTATATGAGGCAAATATTAATAATTCAAGAATTGGCGAGGCTTATTTAAGTCCGGGGTGGACATCTTATGATCATCATCTTCAATATCAAGTTTATGAAATAACTGATTTATTGAATAAGTCGGAAAACAATATTGAAGTAAAATTAGGTTCGGGATGGTATAGATCAAAATTAGGATGGAGTTCAAATAAAAACTATTATGGTTCAAATACGGCACTTCTTGCCCAAATAGAAATTGAGTATACAAATGGCAAGAAGGAAACAATAATTACTGATGAATCTTGGAATGCTAGAAAATCTTCCATTTTACTTTCAGAAATTTATGATGGTGAAATTCAAGATACAAGGATAAAATTTAAGGATTCCTTCCCTGTAAAATTGATTTCTAAGACTTTTGATAATTTGGTTGCCAGTATCAATGAGCCAATAACCAAAAATCAGTTTCTTCCTGCTCATAAATTAATGAAGAATGGTAATGATAGTTATATTATAGACTTTGGTCAGAATTTTGTAGGGTGGGCTAAAATTAAATTAAAGGGTGAATCTGGACAAAAAATTACACTTCGGCATGTAGAGATGTTGGATAAGGATGGGAAACCTTATTATGAAAATTTGCGTTCAGCCAAAGCAACAGCCACTTATATATTGAATGGAGAAGAGCAAGTTTTGGAACCTCATTTTACTTTTTTTGGATTTAGATATTTGGTAGTTGAGGGATTAAAAGATATAAATTTAAAGGATTTTGAAGGGATTGCGATATATTCCAATATGGAGGAAACTGGATTTATGGAAACAGATAATCCGATGGTCAATCAATTATTATCCAATATTAAATGGGGTCAAAGAGGGAATTTTTTGGATGTTCCAACGGATTGTCCTCAAAGAGACGAACGTTTAGGATGGACGGGGGATGCTGAGGTATTTTCGAGGACAGCCGCATTTAATTATCAAGTTAATCCATTTTTTTCTAAATGGTTGAAGGACTTATCATTTGATCAGTTTGATAATGGGGCGGTTCCCTTTGTTATTCCTGATATTTTAAATAAAAGAGAACCAAGAACAAAGTCAGGAATTGGTGCTGCTGGTTGGTCAGATGCCTCCATCATTATTCCTTATAATTTATATACCACCTACAGAGATGAACAATTATTAAAAAGACAATACCCTTCTATGAAGGCTTATTTAGAATATGTCGTGAAATCTTCCAATGATTTTCTTTGGAATAAAGGCTTTCAATTTGCTGATTGGCTTTCATATCGTGTGGATGATTCAAAGAGGACGATTGGACAATTATCCGCAGTGACGGATAATTATTTGGTGGCTCAAGCATTTTTTGCTTATAATCTAAATTTAATGATAAAAACAGCTCAGATTTTAGGAGAAAATGAGGATAAGCGAATATTTGAAGATCAGTTAATCAAGGTTAAAACTAAATTTCAAAAAGAATATATGACGCCAAATGGAAGATTGATATCGGATACACAGACTGCTTATTTATTGGCTTTGGCATTTGATTTAATTCCAGAAAATTTAGTTGAGAATGCAGTAAATAGGTTGGTGGAGAATATTCAATCCTATAAATATCATTTAACAACCGGATTTTTGGGAACTCCATTTCTAAATCCGATTTTGACTAAATTTAAACATTTTGAAATTGCTGATAAATTATTGATGCAAGACACTTATCCTTCTTGGTTATATCCAATTAAGGCCCATGGTGCAACTACTATTTGGGAAAGATGGGATTCCATGAAACCTGATAGTACTTTTCAGGATCCAAGTATGACGTCCTTCAATCATTATGCATATGGGGCCATAGGCGATTGGATTTATCGAAATATTGGTGGTATAGATACGGAAGAATTTGATGGAGCAGGTTATAAAATTTCCAAGGTGAAATTGTATATAGGAACAATTAAAGCTGCAAAAACAGAATATAAAACTCCATATGGAATCATTTCTACGAATTGGAAAGTAGAAAATGCAGAAGTGAAACTTTCATTATTGATTCCTTTTAATTCAGAATCTAAGGTTTATTTACCAGATGGTTACAAAGATTTTGTTTTGGAAGGAGAAAATATTAATACCAAATTGAAACAAGATTCATTCGGAGAATACATAATCTTAGGATCAGGAAACTATCAAATTAGCTTTAAATAAAATTTATGAACGTAATTTTAGGATTAATTTTTCACAGTGTAGGAGGATTTGCCTCTGGAAGTTTTTATATCCCTTATAAAAAGGTAAGAGGATGGAATTGGGAAAGTTTTTGGATTGTTGGTGGACTTTTTTCTTGGTTGATTGTACCCCCAATTGCAGCCTATTTGACAATCCCTGGTTTTCAAGAAATTATTAAAAATTCTGAAAATTCGGTATTTCAATTAACCTATATGTTCGGAATATTGTGGGGAATTGGTGGGCTTACCTATGGTTTGGGTGTTCGTTATTTAGGCGTTGCATTAGGAGGAAGTATAATTTTGGGATTATCGATGGTGATTGGTTCAATTCTACCCTCTATCTATTATGATATTTATCAGGTAGAAGGTAAGGAGACCTTTAGTCAGATGATTTCAAATAAATCTGGTTTAACAGTATTGGCAGGCTTACTTGTTTGTGTAATTGGGATTATAACAAGTGGTAAGGCTGGAATTATGAAAGAAAAGGAATTAGGGGAGGGCAAGGTAGTGGAAAATCCTGAAGATAAGGCAAATGAATATAAATTCGGGTTAGGATTAGTTGTAGCAATAATTTCTGGAATATTATCAGCTTGTTTTAATTTCGGATTAGAGGCTGGGCAATCCATGAGCATGGTTGCAAATGAGGAATGGAAAATTGCTAATCCTGGAATGGGGGAATTCCTTTACAGAAATAATGTAATATATATTGTGATTTTATGGGGAGGTTTAACTACCAATTTTATATGGTGTATGATATTAAATTTTAGAAATAAAAGCTTTAGTGATTACACAAATTCAAAGACTCCTTTATTTAAAAATTATTTATTTTCTGCATTAGCTGGAACAACCTGGTTTTTACAATTCTTCTTTTACGGAATGGGTGAAAGTAAATTAGGTAATGGAGCATCCTCCTGGATTTTACACATGGCAACTATTATCATTACCTCAAATTTATGGGGATTATATTTCAAAGAATGGCAGGGGGTTTCAAAAAATACCATGCGAACAATTATTCTAGGAATTTTAATTATTCTTGGATCTGTCCTAATTGTTGGTTATGGAAATTCATTAAAGTAAATCTTCGATATTTATTTGTTTATTTTTTTTGAAAAAATCTAAAAAAAATGCACTTTTGTTGTTCGATTTTTAATTACTAAAATAGTATATATTCAAAAATGAGTAATTCACCAAAAACATTATTCGATAAAGTTTGGGATTCCCATGTTGTTCGCAAGATTGAAGATGGGCCAGACGTGTTTTTTATTGATAGACATTTTATCCATGAAGTGACAAGTCCGGTTGCATTTTTAGGTCTTGAGACTAGAGGAATAGGGGTTTTATATCCTGAAAGGACTTTTGCTACGGCAGACCATAATACGCCAACAATTAACCAACATTTACCTGTGCAGGATCCATTATCTGCTAACCAGTTATTACAATTGGAAAAAAATTCAGCAAAATATGGTATTTCACATTGGGGTTTAGGTAATCCGAAAAACGGAATTGTTCACGTAGTTGGTCCAGAAAATGGAATAACACAACCAGGCATGACAATTGTATGTGGTGATTCGCATACGTCTACTCATGGTGCATTTGGGGCAATTGCCTTTGGAATTGGTACTTCTGAGGTTGAGATGGTATTGTCTTCTCAATGTATTATGCAACCAAAACCTAAAAAAATGAGAATTTCTGTGAATGGGGAATTGTCTAAAGGAGTAACACCAAAGGATGTAGCCTTATTTATAATTTCAAAATTGACAACAGGAGGAGCTACTGGTTATTTTGTAGAATTCGCAGGGGATGTATTTAGAAATATGTCCATGGAAGGAAGAATGACAGTTTGTAATATGTCCATAGAGATGGGAGCGAGAGGAGGAATGATTGCACCAGATGAAAAAACTTTTGCGTATTTAAAAGGAAGAGAGCAAGCACCGAAAGGTCAGGAATGGGATGAAAAGGTTGCTTATTGGAAGACTCTGCCTACAGAGGATGGAGCATCTTTTGATAAAGAATATGTATTTGATTCATCTGAAATTGAGCCAATGATTACTTTTGGTACGAATCCTGGTATGGGAATTGGTGTTTCAAAGAATATTCCTACTGATGATAAAGTTGAAGGATCTAAGGTATCCTATGAAAAATCATTAAAATATATGGGTTTTGGGCAGGATGATAAAATGTTAGGAAAGAAAATTGACTATGTATTTATTGGCTCTTGTACGAATGGGAGAATTGAGGACTTTAGAGCTTTTGCTTCCATTGTTAAAGGAAGAAAGAAGGCCGAACATGTTACAGCATGGATAGTTCCGGGATCTCATGTAGTTGAAGCTCAAATCAAGGAAGAAGGAATTTATGATATCTTAGTTGAAGCAGGCTTTGAATTAAGACAGCCAGGATGTTCTGCATGTTTAGCGATGAATGATGATAAGATTCCAGCTGGAAAATATGCTGTGAGTACCTCAAATAGAAATTTTGAAGGTAGACAAGGCCCAGGTTCTAGAACATTATTGGCAAGTCCATTAATGGCAGCAGCAGCAGCAGTTACAGGAGTAGTTACTGACCCAAGAGAATTATTAGCATAAAAATTACTTAAAATGGCTTACGATAAATTTAATATACTTAAAAGTTCAGCTGTTCCACTTCCAATTGAAAATGTGGATACAGACCAAATTATTCCCGCACGTTTCTTGAAGGCAACTGAAAGAAAAGGATTTGGAGATAATTTATTTAGAGATTGGAGATATGATTCAAAGGGAGAACCTATTGAGGATTTTGTTTTGAATAATCCTACTTATTCAGGTAAGATTTTAGTAGGAGGAAAGAACTTTGGTAGTGGCTCATCTAGAGAACATGCTGCTTGGGCTATATATGATTATGGCTTTAGATGCGTTGTTTCAAGTTTTTTTGCTGATATTTTCAAAAATAACTGTTTAAATGTAGGAATTTTGCCAGTAACAATATCTGCTGAATTTTTACACGAAATTTATAGTTCAATTGAAGCAAATCCAAGTGCCGAAATTGAGGTAAATTTACCTGAACAAAAAATAACGAATTTATCAACTGGGAATTTTGAATCATTCGATATCAACGGATATAAAAAACAAAATCTTTTAAATGGATTTGATGATATCGATTACCTTCAGAATATTAAATCTGAAATACTTGAATTCGCAAAAACGAGATAATTTTTGAAAAAAAAGATAGAAATATTAGATACCACTCTTAGAGATGGTGAACAAACTAGTGGGGTTTCATTTTCTTCATTAGAGAAGTTGACTATTGCCAAAATGCTTTTAAACGAATTGAAAGTAGATCGTATTGAAGTGGCAAGTGCTAGGGTGTCTGATGGTGAATTTGATGCAGTAAAGAAAATTACTTCTTGGGCTGAATCTGTTGGAAAATTAGAACAAATTGAAGTTTTAGGATTCGTTGATGGAGGAAAGTCCTTGGATTGGATGGAGAAATCTGGTGCAAAGGTTCTTAACCTTTTAACCAAGGGTTCCATGAACCACTTAAAACACCAACTTAAAAAAAGTCCAGAGCAGCATTTTTCGGAAATTGAGGAAGTTATTTTAGATGCGAAGAAAAGAGGATTTCTGGTGAATGTGTATTTAGAAGATTGGTCCAATGGTATGCGTAATAGCAAAGACTATGTGCATCAATTTATACAATTTCTTTCTAAACAGCCAATAAAAAGAATTTTGCTTCCAGATACTTTAGGAATATTAGTACCTTGGGAAGTAAAATTATTTATTAGTGAATTGACGACTACTTATCCTGATATTCACTTTGATTTTCATGCGCACAATGATTATGATTTAGGAACGGCCAATGCCTATGAAGGTATATTAGCTGGGGCAAAAGGTCTGCATTTAACGATTAATGGGATGGGAGAACGTGCAGGAAATGCTCCATTAGCAAGTACAATTGCTGTAATGAATGATTTCTTTCACGAATACCAAACCAATATTGATGAATCTAAATTATATGCGGTTTCCTTATTAGTTGAATCCTTTTCAGGGGTTCGGATTCCTCAAAACAAGCCAGTGGTAGGAGAATATGTTTTCACACAAACTGCAGGAGTTCATGCTGATGGTGATAAAAAGAATAACCTTTATCATTCTAAATTAATGCCAGAACGTTTTGGTAGAAAAAGAAAATATGCCTTAGGAAAAACCTCAGGTAAAGCAAATATTGAAAATAATTTAGAGGAATTCGGAATCAAATTAACAGATGAAGAATTAAAAATTGTTACACAAAGAATTATTCAGTTGGGTGATAGAAAGGAAATGGTTACAAAAGAAGACCTTCCTTATATTATCTCCAATGTTTTGGATAGAAATGCCATCCAAAAAAATATTATCGTTGAAAATTATGTTTTAACGCATTCCAAAGATTTAGATCCTTCCTGCACCCTAAAGGTAAATATTGAAGGCGTTTCATATGAATCAAGTGCCCAAGGAGATGGCCAATATGATGCCTTTATGAAAGCTTTAGATAAAACCTTTCAAAAAATTGGGAAAAAAATGCCTGTATTAACAGATTATACTGTTCGAATACCTCCTGGAGGTAATACAGATGCATTATGCGAAACAAAAATTACCTGGAAATACAATAACAAAGAATATATTACAAGAGGCTTAGATAGTGACCAAACGGTTTCTGCTATTCAAGCCACAGAAAAAATGCTTAATTTATTATAATTCATGGCTAACAAGAAGATTTTAGTAGTTCCAGGAGATGGAATTGGACAAGAAGTAACCGAAGTAGGGAAAAAAGTATTAGATAGAATTGCTGAGAAATACGGACATAATTTTGAATATGATTATGCCCTTATTGGTCATGCTGCAATAGAAGCAACTGGTAATCCTTTACCAGATGAGACATTGACAAAAATGAAGGCATCTGATGCTGTTTTATTCGGAGCTGTAGGTCATCCTAAATATGATAATGATCCGTCTGCGAAAGTTCGTCCAGAGCAAGGTTTATTAAAAATGCGTAAAGAATTAGGTCTTTATGCTAATTTAAGACCAATCAAGTTATTTGATGAATTATTATCGGCTTCCTCCATTAAACCTGAAATTTTAAAAGGTGCAGATATTCTGTTTTTCAGAGAATTAACAGGTGATATTTATTTTGGAGAAAAAGGAAGAAAAAATGATGGAGATACGGCATATGATATTGCTGAATATTCAAGATATGAGGTAGAAAGAATCGGAAGAAAGGCTTTCGAAGCGGCAATGACAAGAGGAAAAAAATTATGTTCTGTTGATAAGGCAAATGTGATTGAAACCTCTAGATTGTGGAGAGAAGAAATTCAAAAATTAGCAAAAGAATATCCAGAAGTGGAGGTAGAACATCAATTCGTTGATGCTGCAGCAATGATGTTAATCAAGGATCCAAAAAGATTTGATGTGGTTGTAACTGCAAATTTATTTGGAGATATCTTGACGGATGAAGCCTCTCAAATTGCAGGATCTATGGGTATGTTAGCGTCAGCCTCTATTGGTGACGGTACGGGCGTTTATGAGCCAATTCATGGTTCTGCGCACGATATAACGGGTAAGGGTGTTGCAAATCCTATGGCTGCGGTATTATCTGCTGCTTTATTATTAGATATTTCCTTCGGATTAAAAGAAGAATCTAATGATATTATCAATGCAGTAGACCAGGTCTTGAAAAAAGGATATCGTACAGGTGATATTGCTGATTCGTCAACAGATAAGGCTATGATTTTAGGAACTGAAGCAATTGGAGAAGAATTGTTGAAGTTTATATAATTTATCCTATATAAATAAAAAGGGACTCATTGATGAAGTCCCTTTTTTTTTCTCATTATTTTTTCAATTTATAAATATTTGAAATTTTCTTTTCCTGTTAATTTTTTAACTGTTTCATAAATTAACTTTATTACAGCATCTACATCTGATTTTGCAACAGTTTCAACAGTAGTATGCATGTATTTTAAAGGAAGTGAAATTAAGGCAGAAGCAACACCCTCTGTAGCATAGGCAAAGGAATCTGTATCTGTACCGGTAGACCTAGAAACAGCTTGTCTTTGAAAATCTATTTTTTTCTTTTCTGCCACATCAATAATAAAATCTCTAAGATTATTTTGAACTGCAGGTCCATAGCAAATTACAGGACCTTTTCCACAGGCCATATCTCCCTGAATCTTTTTATTATACATAGGAGATTGTGTATCATGTGTTACATCTGTAATGATTGCTAAATCAGGTTTTAACCTTCTTACGATCATTTCAGCACCTCTTAAACCAATTTCTTCTTGAACTGCATTTACAACATATAAAGTAAACGGAAGGGAGTCCTTTTTCTCTTTTAACATTCTGGCTACCTCTGCAATCATATAGCCACCCATACGGTTATCTAAAGCTCTTCCAACATAGTATTTTTCGTTTAATTCAGTTAATCCATCCTCAAACGTCACTACAGTTCCAACGTGGATACCCATTTCCTCAACTTCTTTTTTATTTGCCGCCCCACAATCAATAAAAATATCGTTTACGGTTGGAGCCTTATCCTTTGAAAGGTCTCTTACATGAATGGCAGGCCATCCAAAAATTCCTTTTACCGTTCCATTTTTTGTATGAATGTTTGCTCTCATTGAGGGAGCAATTAAGGCATCTGAACCCCCATTTCTTCTCAAAAATAGATAACCGTTGTCGTCAATATAATTGACAAACCAGGAAATTTCATCAGCATGTGCTTCAATTACAACACTAAAATCCTTGCCAGGATTAATGACACCGACTGCAGTTCCGTAAATATCTACAATAGTTTCATCAACAAAGGGTTCAATGTATTTTAACCAAATTTTTTGTCCCGCAGCTTCAAAACCAGTTGGTGAAGCATTATTTAAATATTCGTACAAAAAAGTGCTATTTTTTTTAGGCATAATTATATAGTTTGTTATTTTTCAATAAAAAAAATCATTTAAACTTTAATTTAATCATTTATAATTTAAATTTGTATAATATTATAAAGAATAACGATATTTAATTCATGAAAAAGATTGCTGTTTTTACATCCGGCGGAGATGCTCCAGGAATGAATGCTTGTATCCGTGCTGTTGTTAGAGGTGCTATTAGAAATGGAGTAGAGGTTTATGGAATAATTAGAGGTTATAATGGAATGATTAAAGGAGATATAATTCCGTTGACCTCGCAATCTGTAAGTAATATAATTCAAAGGGGAGGTACAATATTAAAATCTGCTCGTTCAAAAGAATTTATGACGACAGAAGGAAGAGAAAAAGCTTATAATCAATTAAAACAGTTTGGTATAGAAGGACTCGTAGCAATCGGTGGAAATGGAACTTTTACAGGTGCAGAAATCTTTTATAATGAGTATAAAATTCCTACTGTAGGAGCTCCGGGAACAATTGATAATGATTTGTATGGAACGGATAATACAATCGGATATGATACGGCTGTAAATACAGCTTTAGATGCTATAGATAAAATTAGAGATACAGCAGATTCTCATGATCGAGTATTCTTTATAGAGGTTATGGGAAGGGATTCTGGATATATCGCCATCCAATCCGGATTGTCTGGTGGTGCAGAGGCAGTAATGATTCCTGAAAATCTTACTTCTATTGAAGAAATAGTGAATGTTTTAGAATCAGGTAGAAAAAATAAAAAAACATCTTCAATTATCGTAGTTGCAGAAGGGGATGAAGAAGGAAATGCACAAGTGATTGCACGCCAAATTAAAGAAAAAATGTCTTCTGAAATGGACATTCGTGTAACCACTTTAGGTCATATTCAAAGAGGTGGCATTCCAACTGCACATGATAGAATATTAGCATCCCGACTTGGTTTGGGTGCAGTTGAAGGTTTATTGAAGGGAGAAAAAAATGTGATGGCTGGAATAATAAATAATCAATTATTATATACACCATTTAATGATACAATTACCTTGAAGAAGCCTGTATCTGATGAATTAATTAGAATGGTTGATATTTTATCCTAATCGATTTTTCCAGTTAGTTTATATCCCCAAAAGCCGATATATTCTTTAAAAATCATTTGAAAATATTCAAGGTTCATACCTTGTGGAATAATTGTATCTTTTATTCCTTCTAAATCATTTCGATAATAGAAATTGGTTGGATAAGGTTTAAATTGAATATTTTCTTTTTCAAAACAAGCAATAGAGCGTTTCATATGATAGGCAGAAGTAATTAAAATTACTTTTTCCTTAATTTTATATTTATTTAATATTTTTTTCGAATAAACGGCATTTTCATAGGTATTTCTTGCCTTTAAATCTAAAATAATATCCTTTTCTTTTATACCGTTCCTTATTAAAAATTCTTTTGCACTAATTGCTTCATTATAGGCAGCACCAATTATTCCATTTACTTTAACATTCCCTCCACTGATTAAAATTTTTTCGATTTTATTTTCTTTGTATAAATCCATTGCTGCTAAAAGGCGATCAATTTCGGCTTGAGCATTATTTTGCTTGAACAAGGGATTTGATTCAAATATTCCTCCACCCAATACAATACCCATTGGATATTTTTCATGAATTTCTTGTTCTGGATATTCCAAGTTTTTGAATAAAAAATTAATAAATAGAGAATTAGATAAAATAAGTAGTAAAAGAATACTGAAAATTTGAAGACGATTTTTTAATATCTTGTTTTTAGAAAATAAAGCATAAATTTGTAAAATTAAAATCCAAACTAAAGGATATAGAAATAAGCCTACAATTTTTGATAATATTAAAAACATATTTTATGAAATTTAACCATCTAATTCTCCTTGTAATTTCGCTCTTATTCAGTTTTCAAACTAAGTCTCAATCTGATTTGCCAAAATATACTATATCAGGTAAAATTACGAATTTAAAAAATGAAAAACTTTATTTAGCCTATTATTTTGGGTCAAATCAACAAGTTATTACAGACTCTACAATTAGTACAGATAATGGAGAATTTAAATTCTCTGGAAATTCTATATTGCCAGAAGGTTTATATATGTTAAATTATGCCCCTTCAAAATTCATAGATTTATTAATGGTAGATCGAAACTTTGAAGTGAATTTTGATTCTAGTAGAATTTTAGAAACTATTGAGTTTAAAAATTCTAATTTGAATCAAGATTTTTATGATTATCAAAGAAAAATGAAGGATTTTTCAACTGAATTTAGAAGCCTTCAGTCAAAAAATGATAAAAATGAGATGATGACGGTCCGTTCTAAGGTTTTAGGATTCCAGGAATCGTTTTTAGAAAGTAATAAGAATAATCTTTTAGGTAAAATTATTTCAGCTTCTATAGATCCAATAATTCCAGAATATTCTGGTAATTTAATTTCTAAGGCAGATAGTTTGGCCAAAAGAAATTTTGAATATCAATATTTTAAGTCGCACTTTTTTGATAAAATTGATTTAAATGATGCTAGATTGATGCGGACCCCAATCGTTGAGTCCAAAATTGATTTTTACTTTAATCGTTTGGTTCCTCAGGTTCCTGATTCAATCATTACCCATGCTGATAGAATTCTAAAGGATTTAAAGAATACTGAGCTTAAAAGGTTTATTGTTTATAAAATAACGAATACTGCGGAAAATTCGAATATTCTTGGTATGGATAAGGTTTTTGTTCATATGGGTGAGGAGTATTATTTAAAAAATCCTCAAGATTATGATTCAACCCTCATTGCTAATTTTAAGTCTAGAATAAAAACAATGAAACCCCTTTTAAATGGAAGTCCTATGCCTACCTTATATTTAACGGACACCCTTGGAAAGGAATTTATTCCAGAGACGATTAATTCAAAATATCTACTTGTTTTCTTTTACGACCCAGATTGTTCTCATTGTAAAAGTGCTGCCCCAGAATTAATTAAATTAATACCTTTTTTTAAGGAACATGATATTAAATTATTAGCTGTTTCCATTGAGAGAAATAAAACAAAATGGTTGAATTTTATCCATGAACAAAATTTCAATCAATTTTATAATGGAATAGATATTCATATAAATCCTCAAACCAAAAAAGAAGAATATTTTGTAGATTTTTATTCTGTATTTGATGTAGTTTCAACACCTACTATTTATATTCTGGACGCTGAAAAGAAAATTTTAATTAAGAAAATGGGAGTGGAGGAAATCAAAACTTTTATTAATTATCATGAAAAGAATTAATTGAGTTTGAAATCACGGTATCTTCTTAATCGTAATTGCTTTTTAATTTCTTCTTTAAATTTTAGATTTTTTTTATAGCCTTGAAACGATTCGATTTTTGATTTTTGGTAAAATTTCTTACTCAATTTTAAATCCTTATTTATTTTGAATTCAGCCTGAGGGATAAGCATTTCCTTTTTATTTAGTCCTAAAACGGTAAGCCTAACGGGTATAGTTCCCCTTTTTATTACTCCAATTGCTTTAGCAGAGGCATGTGCAAGGTCAATTACCCTTCCAGGAATATAGGGCCCTCGATCGTTTATACGAACAATGATGGATTTATTGTTTTTTAAATTTGTTACTTCTACTAAGGTGTTAAAGGGCAGGGTTTTGTGGGCAGCTGTAAATTTTATGGTATCTAAAGTTTCCCCATTTGCAGTTATTTTACCATAAAAATTATTTGCGTAATGAGAGGCAATCCCATAAAAACGATCACCTAAAAATTGAGAATTAGATATATGAGAAAAAACAAGTAAAAGGCTAATGATAATTTTTTTCACCTAAAAATTTTAAAATTTTACTAAAATTAGAAAAATAATTTATTTTTTTAATTTATTTTGGTAGATGAATTTAAACTATTAGATTTACATATAAAATTAAATATTACTAAAGTGGAAGAAAGAGAAAGAGAAGAATTGTTTTCCAAAAGAATCAGAGCCGGTAAAAGAACTTATTTTTTCGATGTAAAGTCGACCCGCTCACAGGATTATTACATCACAATTACTGAAAGTAGAAGACATCAAAAAGATGATGGTTTTGTTTACGAAAAACACAAGATGTTTTTGTACAAAGAAGATTTTGACAAATTCGTAGCTGGACTTCAAGAAGCAGTAAATCATGTAAAAACGGAATTATTACCAGATGTTGATTTTTCTCAGTTTGAGAGAGATGAAGATGAATTTGGAGGTTCTGATTTGAAATGGGAATAATCAAATTTGAAAACAATGTTAAAAAGACTCCTAATACTTAGGAGTCTTTTTTATTTTATTGTATTTTTGCGGTCTCAAAACTAATTTATTTTTAAATGGGATTAACTTGTGGAATTGTTGGTTTACCAAATGTAGGAAAATCAACTTTGTTTAGTGCAATTTCTTCAAACAAAGCAGAAGCTGCCAATTACCCTTTTTGTACAATTGAACCTAATGTAGGCGTAGTAACGGTTCCTGATGATAGATTAGATATTTTAGCAGGTCTAGTGAAACCTCAAAGAATTTTACCAACAGTCATTGAATTTACAGATATTGCTGGATTAGTAAAAGGTGCCTCCCAAGGTGCTGGTCTCGGGAATAAATTTTTAGCGAATATTCGTGAAGTAGATGCTATCATTCATGTGATTAGATGCTTTTCTGATGATAATATCGTTCACGTAGAGGGTAGGGTTGATCCGGTTTCGGATAAAGAAATTATCGATTATGAATTAATCTTAAAAGATTTAGAATCAGTAGATAAAAAGATTCAAAAAGTTGAAAGAACTGCTAAATCCGGAGATTCAAAGGCAAAGGTTCAGTATAACAACTTAATGATTTATAAGGAAGTTCTTCAACAAGGAAAGCCAGCTAGAACAATTGAGATGGATCCTGAACTGAAAAAAGATGCTATTGGAGATTTGTTTCTTTTAACAGATAAAAAGGTGATATATGTTGCCAATGTAGATGAAAATTCAATCATTTCTGGAGAGAATCCTTATGTGGATCAGTTAAGAGAGGCTGTTAAGGAAGAAAACGCAGAGGTTATTGTCATTTGTGCAGCTATTGAATCTCAGATTGCTGAAATAGAAGAAGAAGAGGAAAGGGAAATGTTTTTAAATGAATATGGATTAAAAGAATCTGGTTTAAATAAATTGATTCGATCTTCTTATTCTTTATTAAATTTGATTACGTATTTTACAGCGGGTGTTCAGGAGGTAAGAGCATGGACAATTGAAAAAGGATGGAAGGCTCCTCAGGCAGCTGGTGTTATTCATACAGATTTTGAAAAAGGATTTATCCGCGCTGAAGTAATTAAATTTGCTGATTATGAAAATTTTAAATCAGAAAATGCTTGTAAGGAAGCTGGAAAAATGAATCTTGAAGGTAAAGACTATATTGTAAAGGACGGTGATATTATGCACTTTAGATTCAATGTTTAATTTTTTGTCCTTAGAATAGTATAACCTACTAAATTATCATAATTTGTGCCAGGTTCTTTGAGGTAAACTAAAATTTCATACTGATTTTCAGATAAAGAATAGTTTCCTTCAATTAAACTGGCATTTTTTTTGCCTTTAAATTGATAATTATAAATACCTTGTTTTAAAAGTATATCTTTAAAATATAAATTTTTTGAAGCATCGAAATCCATTTTATTGGAATCTTCAAATTTAAAATCATTAAAAGCACCTACTACATAAATATCTTCATCTTGTTTATTTGTATTCAATAAAAATCTACAAATAACATAATCTATCATATTTAATTGATTAGGAAATTCATAGTTATTGAATAAATAATTTTGATTTCTATCTATTTTTTGAATATATACACCATTACTTTCCTTTTTATTTAATTCTGTACTTAAAACATTCTTGCCGTTTTCTTCCGATATGGAGGTAACATTGATTAAATTTTGAGAACTTGAACGTAAATCTATTAACCTAAATTCATTCCCTGCTTCAATATTGTTTTCTCCATTGAAGAATTGAAAATATATTTTATGTTCAAAATCATTAATAATCGGGGAGGGCCAATTTTTTTGTTCTAGAATTTGTCCGTTTTGGAATACCTTTATTTTAAAATCATCTTTACTTTGGAAATAAAGACCGTTATTATAAATAAAACCTAATTCAATTTTTTGATGCGAATTTCTTAAAGAAGGAAAATTTGAAAATTCAATTTTCCCAAAGGGGTTAACCTTTCTATCTAAAACAATTATTTTTTTTGAAAATACCGGATTTCGGCCATATCTATCTGTAGATACCTTAATAAGATAATTACCCCCAATTTTAATTTCTGGTAAAGCTATTTCATAATGGAGATAGGGTACCTTTGTAGAGGAAGATTGAATATAATCTCTAATAGGTTGATTATTGAATCCTCTTAAATAGGTGATTTCGTTTATATTTGAATCTTCCCAATTCTGGGTTTGATGTTCAATTTTTAAATAATAGGATTTATAGGATAAATCTAAATCATCGAAGCCTAATACATATTCATTAAATTGCTCTAGAGGAATAACAATTAAATTTGAATTAAAATCAAAATTATTTTTTTTACTAACAGTTATTGAATGAATTTGTGAAAATCCAAAATTGAAACTAAAAAGAAAAAAAATAATAAGTTTTTTCATTTATTGAATTAATTTTTCCCAAATAGAATTTAATTCTTCTATATTCTTGTTGATCTTGTCTAATTCATGCGTTTTCTTTCTTAATTCATCCAATTTGTTTTCAGTAGCTAAATCGGCTAATATTTTTTCTAATTCCTCTTTTTTGTATTCTAGATTGAGTATTTCTTCCTCCATTTTTTCAATTTCTTTCTGATTAGAAATTTCTTTGGTTGAATTAGATTCTTTTTTATTGGAATTGATTTTAGTTGGTTTTTTAGAAGATTTATTTTCTGATGAATCGGATTTTTCATCATTTTCTAATTGCCATTGTTCATATTCATCAAAAGTCCCAGGATATTCTTTTATTTCGAAATTATCTATATACCATATTTTATTTGCTACATTTCGAACAAAATGTCTATCATGGGAAACCGCTACAAAAGTTCCTTCATATTGATGCAATGCTTGAATTAAAATATTAATTGATTGAAGGTCTAAATGGTTGGTAGGTTCATCTAATAAAAGAAAATTAGCTTCTGATATTAATACCTTCGCTAATGCCACCCTTGATTTTTCTCCTCCAGATAATACTTTGATCTTTTTAAATACTTCTTCACCCCCGAATAAAAAACATCCTAAAACACTTCGCAATTCCATTTCAGATTTGTCAGTTCCTAGGCTTTTTAATTCTTCTAATAAGGTATTTTCTACATTTAAACTTTCTAATTGATGTTGTGCAAAGAATGATTCAATAACGTTATGTCCTGTTCTTCTATCTCCTTGTATTTTTTCTGTTCCTGAAATAATTCTTAATAAGGTAGATTTTCCTTTTCCATTAGCACCTATTAAGGCGATTTTATCTCCTCGATTAATTGTTGCATTGGTATTTTTAAGAATGATTTTTTCGCCATAGGCCTTGGATACTTCCTCTAAAAATAAGATGAATTTTCCAGGTTGGGTTCCAAAATTAAATTTAAAATTCACCTTAGCTGTTTCATCAATTACATCTTCCACAATATCCAATTTCTCTAATGCTTTTACCCTAGATTGGACCTGTCTAGCTTTGGTTGATTTAGCTTTGAAGCGCTCAATGAATCTTTCTGTTTGTCTAATTTGTGCTTGTTGGTTTTCGAAAGCTCCCTTTTGTACCTCATTTCTCAATTCCTTTTCTTCCAAATATTGGGAATAATTACCTGTATATAAATTAATTTTTTGTCCAGATACCTCTGCAATATAATTTACTGTGTTATCTAGGAAGTAACGATCATGAGATACGACAATAATAGCCCCTTCGTAGTTTTGAATATATTTTTCAATCCACTTAATAGACGGTAGGTCAAGGTGGTTAGTAGGCTCATCAAGCAGTAAAAGTTCTGGTTTTTGCAATAATAATTTTGCAAGCATCACACGCATTCTCCAACCTCCTGAAAAGGTTCTTAAAGGCTTGGTTAAATCTTCGGTACTAAATCCTAATCCTTCCAAAATTTCCTCTGATTTAGAATGGATAGTATATCCATCTAATCGCTCAAATTCTTCTTGTAGGTGTGCTAATTTATCAACATCTGAATCTTCATAATTCGTTTCCATTTTATGAAGTACGATATCAATTTGCTTTTGCATTTCCAAGGCTCTTTCAAAAGCCTGCATAGCAACATTTACAATAGAATCATCAGTTTGGTAGGATAATAGATCTTGATTTAAAAATCCAATGCTACAATCTCCGGATTTTGAAATTGTACCACCATCAGGAGTATATTCACCGGTAATTAATTTAAGTAAAGTTGATTTTCCGGTTCCATTTGCTCCAATTAAGCCCATTTTCATTTTGGGCTTAATATGTAAATTTGCACCATTATACAAAGCTCTAGAACCTAGATAATATTCTAAATTGGTAATTGATAACATTCAGTAAAATTATTTAAGCTGCAAAAATACAGATTAAAATTCTATTCTGCCTGCATTTGATCCACGATGTGAACATTTTTTTATATAATCGTATCCATCGAACTCAATATTAGACTTTTCATAACCATAAACATCTTTTAGACTTTCTGTTTTGTTATTTATACCAACTGAAATATCAATATCTTCCATTTTAATCAAAGAAGGATGTTCATAACCCATCGCTTGAGTTATTTCATTAATTTCCTTTAATAAGACAAAATGATATCTATAAAATCGTTCACTTTTTAAAGGGATGTTTATTCCTGACTGTAGCCATTTTGAATTAGTAGCTATACCGGCAGGACAGGCATTGGTATGGCATTTTTGGGCTTGGATACAACCGATGGAAAGCATTGCTTCTCTAGCGATATTGATGGAATCTGCTCCCATGGCCATAGCCATGATAGTTTTTTCTGGAAAGCCTAATTTACCGGAGGCAATAAAAAAGATATCTTTTGATAATTCATGTTTTTGGAAAATTTGATAAACTTTAGGAAAGGCTACTTGAAGAGGAAGAGAAACGTGATCTGTAAAAGAGTGGGGAGCAGCTCCTGTTCCTCCTTCACCACCATCAATTGTGATAAAATCAGGACCTTTTCCAGTTTTTTTCATCAATTTGGCTAGGTCGTCCCATTCATTCAATTTTCCAACTGCAGATTTTATTCCTACAGGGAGGCCTGTTTTTTCTGCAATTTCTTCGATCAAATCTATCATTTCCTCCATTGTTGAAAATGCAGTGTGATAGGCAGGAGAATAACAATCTTTGCCCATTGGAATTCCTCTTATTTCAGCAATTTCCTTATTAATTTTACATGAAGGTAACATTCCTCCTTTTCCAGGTTTTGCTCCTTGTGAAAGTTTTAATTCGATGGCGCGAAGTTGTGGATATTTATTTACTTTTTCTACTAATTTTTCCATTGAAAAATTTCCGTCTTCATCTCTTACACCAAAATAGGAAGTTCCGATATTCATTATAATATCCGCTCCAAATTCATGGTAAGGAGATATAGAACCTTCTCCCGTATTATGATAGCATCCAGCCAAAAGAGCTCCTTTATTTAAAGATTCTATTGCCTTGGCTGATAGGGAACCATAACTCATACCTGAAATATTAACAATGGAATTCGGACGATAAGGTCTTTTTCTATTATGGTATAGTCCAATGACCTTTGCAGCAGGAATATTCCCTGGATGCTTTTTGGTAAAATGATCTTTTCCTGGCCTAAATTGATTGATTGAATTTTTTAAAAATAAATGTCCCGGCGTATTAAAATCTAAATCACTTCCAAATCCAGTTAAATTATTTTCAGATTTTGAGGAAGCATATATCCAGGATCTTTCTCCTCTATTAAAAGGAAGTTCTTCTCTATTATTGGCAATTAAATATTGTCTAATTTCTGGTCCGATTTGTTCCAACCAATATCTGAAATGACCAATTAATGGAAAGTTATGCGTGACTGTATGTTTTTTTTGAATAAAAATATCCCTAATTAATACGATAATTATTACTAAGGCGATAATAAACCATGGGCTATAAAGGATTGATTCCATAAATTTGGATTTAGGTATTTAGTTTTAATAAAAATAAGGATTATCTATCAGATATAATTAAATTTGCAGAAAAGAAATTTTATTAAATGATAAAATACCATAAATTAAACGAATTTGTTACTGAAATATTTTTAAAAATAGGATTTAATTTAGAGGATTCTGAATTAGCAGCCAAGGTTTTAGTTTCAGCAGATGCTAGAGGAATTGAATCTCATGGTATTGCAAGAATTCCAGGTTATATTCGTTTATTTGAAAATGATCGATTAAACCCCAAAGCTAAAATTTCTATTATCCATCAAACTCCATCAACAGCAGTTGTTGATGCAGATAAAGGCCTAGGATTGGTAATTGCTCCAAAGTCGATGGAAATTGCAATGGAAAAGGCAGAAAATGTGGGTACAGGTTGGATTTCAGTTCAAAATTCTAACCACTTTGGGATTGCGGGATATCATGCCATGTTACCACTTAAAAAAAAGATGATTGGTTGGGCAATGACCAATGCTGGCCCTTTGGTTACACCCACTTTTTCTAAAGAACGATTATTAGGCACGAATCCCATTGCTATTGCAATTCCTGCTGAAAAGCAACCAGCTTTTGTAGCCGATTTTGCTACTACCTCTGTTGCATACGGTAAATTGGAAATTCTTCAAAGGTTGAATAAGGATTGTCCGGAAGGATGGGTTCAAGATAAGGATGGAAATCCTTCATTTGATTCAAATGCGATTAAAAATGGCGGTGCCTTATTGCCATTAGGGGGAGATAGATTGCATGGATCTCATAAAGGATATGCTTTGGGATCTATTGTTGATATATTATCAGGGGTACTTTCTGGGGCCAATTTTGGACCATGGGTTCCTCCATTTGCTACTGCTGGATTTATGAATGTTGGAAATCAGGTTGGAAAAGGAACTGGCCATTTTTTAGGAGCAATGCGCGTAGATGCATTTAGACCAGAATCAGAATTTTTATCGGATATGGATATATGGATTGAAAGATTTCGTTCTGCCCCTTCAATTGAAGGAGAAAAAGTTTTGATTCCTGGAGATCCTGAAAGAATTTTGGAGGAAGATCGGATTTTAAATGGAATTCCAGTTTCTGAAGAATTAATAAATTTAATGGTACCAATTATCCAAAAATATCATTTAGAAAATCCTTTTTAATCCATGAGAAATAAATATCTAAAAATTGGAATTCTCTTATTTTCATTAATTTCTGCTATGTTTTCTTTTTATGCATGGCAGATAATTAAAACGCCTAATTTCAATGTAAAAGAGGGTGAAAAATATGAATTATTAATTCAATCAGATGATACCTATGATGATGTCTTTAATAAACTTCAAAAAGATAGTGTAATTATAGATGTATTATCCTTTAAATTTTTGTCTAAATTTTTGAAATATACTGATCATGTTAAGAGGGGAAGGTATATAATTGAAGCCGGACAAGGTAATTTAGAGGTTATAAATAAGTTACGCCGTGGACTTCAAGATCCTTACAAATTGATAATCAATTCATGGAGAACCAAACAAGATTTAGCAGGAAGAGTTTCTAAACAATTGCCAATTGATTCATTGCAAATCATCAAATTATTGGATTCTTCAGCCTTTTGTAATGAGCTGGGTTTTAATTCAGAGAATATTTTAAGTTTATTTATTCCCAATACTTATTTTGTTTATTATACGAGTGATTTTAAGGATGTTGCCCAAAGAATGAAAAAGGAATATACTAAATTCTGGAATGATGAAAGAAAATCGAAAGCCCAAAGATTAGGATTTAATCCAATTGAAATTTCTATACTTTCCTCAATTGTTGAGGGGGAATCTAAAAAATCTATGGAGCAAGCAAGAATTGCAGGGGTATATTTTAATCGAATAAAATCGAATATGCCACTTCAAGCGGACCCTACAGTAGTTTTTGCTTTAAAGGATTTTAGTATAAAAAGGGTGACAAAGAAACATACGCAATTTCGCTCTCCCTATAATACTTATATCAATTTAGGCTTGCCTCCAGGTCCTATTTCAATTCCCAATATTGGAGTTATTGATAAGGTATTAAACCTAGAAAGGAACAATTATTATTATTTTTGTGCGAATCCTGATTTTTCAGGTACCCATGTTTTTGCTACCAGCTATTCGGAACATTTGAAAAATGCTGGTCTATATCAAAAAGCCCTTAATGCAAATAGAATTCGATAATGGTAAAAGGAAAAATAGAATATAGGGTTTGCTATGCTGATACCGATAAGATGGGATATATGTATTATGGCCATTATCCTCGTTTATATGAAATGGCAAGGGTAGAATTAATGCGAGAACTGGGGGTTTCTTATAAATCTTTGGAAGATAAAGGGATTGGAATGCCAGTGTTGGAAAATTATTCAAAATATTATAAACCAGCACTTTATGATGATATATTAAAAATAGAAGTATATATTGAGGAAAAACCAAGTTTAAAAATAAGTTTTAATTATAAAGTCTTTAATCAAAATGAAGAATTATTGAATGAGGGCTTCACAAAGCTGGTTTTTATGGATTACCTAACTCGTAAACCCATTCGGCCTCCTAAAGAAATTGAATTGGCCTTAGGGAATTATTTTAAATAATGAAGAGAAAAAAAATATTGGAGGAATTTTCCATTTTTTGGAAAGAATTAGAAGAACATTTTATTCTTGCTAAGATAATTCGTATTTTCTATTTGAAAATAACCGAGTTTAATATTGATGTTCGAGCAGGAGCAATTGCTTATAATTTTACTTTGGCTGTTTTTCCATCTATTTTATTCTTTTTTTCTGTATTACCCTATATTCCAATCGATAATTTTCAAGGAATAATAATTAATTTTTTAAAGGAAACTTTACCTGAAAATTATATTAATGACTTCGTTTTATTAATCAATAATATCATGAAAGATAAAAATGGAGGATTAGTATCTTTTGGATTTTTACTTGCTCTATTTACCTCTACCTCCGGCATTATGGCCTTAATCAAATCTTTTAACTTAACCTATAAAACAAGAAAGAATAGGGGATGGCTAAAAGAAAGATTGATTGCAATGGGGCTAAACCTTCTACTTACCTTTATTTTAATTCTCTCCATTCTAACTTTCATATTTGGTAATAAGGTTTTAGGTTTATTAGAGAATAAAGGAATTGTGGGGACTAGCTTTGGTTATTATTTGCTAACCGCGCTTACCCTGGGAATTATCTTTTTTATTTTCCAAATTTCAATTTCCATAATTTATTATTATGCACCCACCATTCATAAAAAGTGGAGGTTTTTTAATTATGGATCTATTTCTGCTTCTTTATTAAGTTTATTAGTTACAAGTGGATTTTCTAGTTATTTAGTTAATTATGGGTCCTATCAGCGTTTATATGGAAGTATTGGTTCATTAATAGCATTAATGATTTGGCTTTATTTAATTGCTCTAATCCTTATCATTGGATTTGAAATTAATGCAAGTATTGATCAAGCCAGTGATGAGTCCGAAAATACATCCGATGATTTTCTTCAAGAAAATTCTTCAAATAATAATGATAAAGATGATTTATGGCTGAATTAATCAAGATATTTCCAGATAAAAACCCAATAAATATAATTGAGAAAGTTGTAAAATTATTGAAAAAGGGTGCAGTTATGATTTATCCAACCGACACAATGTATGCAGTAGGTTGTTCAATTCATTCAAAATCTGCTGTTCAGAAAATATGTGATTTAAAGGGTGTTTCAATTAATAAAAATAGATTTGCCTTTATTTGTAATGATTTAAGTGAAATATCCCAATTTTGTAAAGTTGATAATTTTGCCTTTAAATCTTTGAAAAAATATCTTCCGGGTCCTTATACCTTCATTTTACCAGCCGCTTCAAAAGTCCCTTCTATTCTTGTTCAAGGTAAAAAAACCGTTGGAATACGTATTCCAAATTATCCTGCTTTACTTGAAATTATTCAAAATTTAGGACATCCGATTTTGACGACCACCGTTCCTTATGAGAATTTATTGGTTGAAGATTTTACGGATCCTTCTTTAATGAATGATTTATATGGACATATGGTTGATTTTGTTTTGGATGGAGGTATTGGTGGTTTTACCCCTTCAACAGTAATTGATATAGTAGATGAAGAATATCAAATTATTCGAGAAGGAGCAGGAGACATCAGTGATTTCGCTTAAGTTTCCATCTTCTATGAGACCATAAATATTGCTCAGGATTTCTTTTAATTGAAGATTCAAGTTCCTTTGCAAATAATTTGGTGAGTTCTCCTTCAATTTTTTGATTCATTGGATTGGAGTCTAATTCCTCAAATCTTAATGAATAATAGCCTCTGGATTTTTGTAAAAGTTCAACGTAAAATACTGGGTAATTCAAGTTTTTTGCAAATTTTTCCATACCCTTGGTAAAGGCTGTATCTTGATTTAAAAAATCTATCCAATAGGCTGAATTGGCATTTCGAGGAGATTGATCGGATAAAATACAAATAGCTCTCGTTTCTTTATTCTCATTAATTGATTTGATCGAATCTGCTTTTTCAACTAATTGAATATTTCCGAATCTGGTTCGAGTTTCAAAAGTGAAATCATTAAACCCTTTGTTTTGTAATTTTTGATAAATTACCTCAAAAGTATAAGGGGTTAAACCTAAACGTTGTATGGCCCATTCCCAATTACCTTGATGACCAGTTACTAAAATTATTGATTGATTGTTTTTTAAATATTTCTCAATTTTTTCAAGATGAATAATTTCAACTCTTTTTATAAGATTTTTTTTACTAATACTATTTGCTTTAATGAATTCAACAAATATATCAGTAAAATAGCCGTAAAAATCTTTGAGAATAGAATTTACTTCGGCCGAATTTAAATTGGGGAATGAATTTTGAATATTTTCTGTTATTACTTTTTTTCTATAGGGAAAAATATAACAAAGAATAAATTTAAATAATCTTCCATGTAAATGAAGGTTCCATAAAGGTAGTTTACTTAGGACCTTAAGAAAGTACTTTAATACCACTATTTTTCGTTTTCATTGAATTATTATACAAATATAAATTAATTTTGTGAATGAAATTAGAAATTCACTATTTGCCAAGTATTGAATATTTTTCCTTATTAATTAAAAATTCTGGGGAAATTGAATTTGAGATAAATGAAAACTATTCTAAGCAATCTTATCGTAATAGAGCTAGAATATTAACTGCAAATGGACCCTTTGATTTAATTGTACCAATAATTCATAATAATGGGATAAAGCAATTAATGAAAGATGTTAAAATTAACTATGACGAAAATTGGTTAAAACAGCATATAGGTGCAATTTCTTCTGCTTATTCAAAATCTGCATTTTTTGATTATTTTTTCCCGGAAATTTTGGATATTTACAATAAAAAAATTAAATTTTTGTTTGATTTAAATATTGAGTTTATTGAATTATTTGGTAGATTTCTTGGAACAACCATTATCTTCCAATTATCAGAAGATTTTGATATAAGTAAAGAGGAAAAATTTTATAATTTAATACATCCAAAACGTCCGGAAAATTGGACTAATGGAAAAATTGTTGGAGATTACCAATATTTTCAATGTTTTGGAAATGAATTTTCACCAAATTTATCTATTTTAGATTTATTAATGAACCAAGGTAGAGATACTTTGAAGATTTTAAATAATACTAAATTTCGAACCAAATAAGGGTTTTATTTGTTTAAAATTAAATAACTGTAAATAAATATATGGAGGCTAAATTTTCAAATAGAGTTAAAGATGTCATAACCTTTGCTAGAGAAGAAGCCTTAAGATTGGGACATAATTATATTGGTACTGAGCATTTCTTGCTAGGATTGATTAGAGATGGGGAGGGTGCTGGTATTAATTTATTAATCAAATCAGGTGTTTCTTTGGATAAGTTAAAGGAAAATATTGAGGATTCTACCTCATCCACTGGAGAAGATTCCCTAAAAAATAATTTAACAAACATCCCACTTACCAAACAAGCGGAAAAAGTATTGCGCCTTACCTATTTGGAAGCAAAATATTTTAAGACCAATATTGTAGAGACAGACCATCTTTTAATGGCCATTTTACGTGATGAGGATAATATTGCTACTCAAATCCTTGAAAAACATCAGGTATATTATGACTTAATAAAGGAAATGGTTGAATTCCAATCTGGAATGGCTAAACCGAATAAAGAACAACCTAAAGCTTCTATGGATACAGATGATAATGATGATGATAGTCGACTTTATGGAGGAGGTGGAGGGAATAACCCTGGAGGAACAACGCGAGTAGGAGAGAAGAGTAAAACCCCTGTTTTAGACAATTTTGGTAGAGATTTAACTAAAGTTGCGGAATTGGGCAAGTTGGATCCAATTGTGGGTAGAGAAAAGGAAATTGAGCGAGTAGCCCAGATATTATCTCGAAGAAAAAAGAATAATCCAATATTAATTGGTGAGCCAGGAGTAGGTAAAACAGCTATTGCCGAAGGTTTAGCATTAAGAATTATTTCTAAGAAAGTTTCGCGTGTTTTATATGGAAAACGAGTAATTACATTAGATTTAGCTTCTGTAGTTGCAGGTACTAAATATCGTGGACAGTTTGAGGAAAGAATGAAAGCTATTATGAATGAACTGGAGAAATCTACTGATGTTATCCTGTTCATTGATGAATTACATACTATTGTAGGTGCGGGTGGTGCTTCAGGTTCACTTGATGCATCAAATATGTTTAAACCAGCATTAGCAAGAGGAGATATTCAAGTTATTGGAGCTACTACTTTAGATGAATACCGTCAGTATATTGAAAAAGATGGCGCCTTGGCAAGACGTTTTCAAACGGTGATGGTAGATGCAACAAGTATTGAAGAAACCATTGAGATATTAAATAACATAAAATCAAAGTACGAAGACCATCATCATGTATCCTATACAGATGATGCAATTATTGCGGCGGTGAAATTATCTGAAAGATATATTTCTGATAGGTTTTTGCCTGATAAAGCCATAGATGTTATTGATGAAGTTGGTGCAAAAGTACATATTTCAAATATTGAAGTTCCGGTTGAGATTGTTCAAATGGAATCAGATATTGAAGCAATTAAAAAGGAGAAAAATTTAGTTGTTAAAAGTCAGAAATACGAGGAAGCAGCCCATTTACGTGATAAGGAAAAGAAATTAATTGCTCAATTAGAACAGGCAAAGAAGGAATGGGAAGAGGATTCGAAGAAAAAGAAATTTACTGTTAATGAGGAAAATGTAGCATCTGTTATTGCACAGATGACAGGTATTACTGTAAATAAAGTGGCGACAAGTGAGGGGGAGAAATTATTAAATATGGTTCCTGAATTACAGAAAAATGTAATTGGGCAGGATGATGCCATTAAAAAATTAGTTAAGGCAATTCAAAGGACGAGAGTAGGTTTAAAAGATCCTAAAAAACCTATTGGTTCTTTTATATTCTTAGGTCCAACAGGAGTTGGGAAAACTGAGTTAGCAAAAGTTTTGGCTCATTATTTATTTGATAAGTCTGATGCTTTAATAAGAATTGATATGAGTGAATACATGGAAAAATTCACTGTATCAAGACTAGTTGGTGCGCCTCCGGGGTATGTTGGATATGAAGAAGGGGGACAATTAACCGAAAAAATTCGAAGAAAGCCTTATTCTGTAATTTTATTAGATGAGATTGAAAAGGCGCATCCTGATGTATTCAATTTATTGCTACAAGTTTTGGATGATGGAATTTTAACAGATGGTTTAGGAAGAAGAGTAGATTTTAGAAATACCATTATTATCATGACATCGAATATTGGTGCCAGAGATTTAAAAGATTTTGGATCAGGAATTGGATTCTCAACCAAATCGAAGGTGGATAATATGGAGGAACATGCCAGAACTACAATTCAGAATGCAATGAAAAAAGCATTTTCTCCTGAATTTATTAATAGACTTGATGATATCATTGTATTTAATTCTTTACAAAAAGAAGATTTATTTAAGATAATTGATATTCTTCTTAAAAATTTACATGGTAGAATTGATTCTATTGGATTTAAAATTCAATTGGATGAATCTGCTAAAGAATTTTTAGCTGAGAAGGGGTATGATCCACAATATGGTGCACGACCTTTAAACAGGGCCATTCAGAAATATTTGGAAGATCCTTTGGCAGAAGAAATTTTAAAAGGAGAATTGAAGGAAAATGAATCATTAAAAATTTCCCACAAAGCAGGAGAGGATAGTTTAACCATAACAAGATCAAAAAGTAAAAAATAAATTAATGAAGTTATTTGAAGGAAAAGTAGCATTAGTAACTGGTGCCTCAAGAGGAATTGGTCGTTCTATTGCAATTGAATTTGCGAAATCAGGTGCAAATGTTGCATTCACTTATTTATCCTCTGTTGAGAAAGGGGAGAGCTTAGTAAAGGAATTAGAAACTTTTGGTATTAAAGCCAAAGGTTACCGTTCTGATGCAAGTGATTATCAACAAGCAGAAGATTTAGTAAATCAGGTATTGGCAGACCTAGGCCAAATTGATGTATTAGTTAATAATGCAGGTATTACAAGAGATGGATTATTAATGAGAATGTCTGAAGAGCAATGGGATGAGGTTATCAGGGTGAATTTAAAGTCTGTTTTTAATTTATCAAAAGCAGCAATGAAACCTATGATGAAAGCTCGTTCTGGTTCCATTATCAATTTATCCTCCATTGTTGGGGTTAAAGGAAATGCTGGACAAGCTAATTATGCAGCATCCAAAGCTGGAATAATCGGTTTTTCAAAGTCTATGGCTTTAGAAGTAGGTTCCAGAAATATCCGTTGTAATGTAATTGCTCCAGGATTTATTGAGACTGAAATGACAGGAGAATTAAATGAAGCGACTGTTGAGGAATGGAAGAAAAATATTCCTATGAAACGTGGTGGTGAGGCTGAGGAAGTAGCAAAAGTATGCCTATTTTTAGGTTCTGATATGTCTTCCTATGTCACCGGTCAAGTAATACAAGTTGATGGTGGATTATTAACCTAATGAAATATATTCGATTATTATTAATCAGTTTACTGATTTTATCCTGGGGATGCGTAAGTTATCACCCTGATTTAACAAATCAGGTAAAATTTAAAGCATATCCTCAGGATAATTTTCTTTATGGTAAAGCAAATTTTGATGTAGAAATTCCTTTAGACATTATAAATAATTCCCAGTTATTTAAAAAAGGTGAATTGTTATTCAATAATAAATCAAAGATTGTCAATTTTCCTTTGAAGTTATATTGGGATGATGAAATTAAATTTGAAAATCCTAAGGAAGATCAATTAATTGTTCATATGCCAATTAATTGGGTTGCAGAACCTAATATAATGGGTATTTCAGCTGGAAAAATTAAAGGTAGTAACTCCATTGACTTAATTTCTGAATTAAGGGTAGAATCTGGCAAATTAAATTGGCAGGTAAAGGATTATCTTTATAATTGGAAAGAAAAGCCGGAATTGAAGGTATTGGGTGCAAATTTAAATTTGGCCACTTCATTAGATTCCTTTTTGAAAAACAAAAACAATAAGCAAAATTTAATTCGAGAAATAAATAATTCAACTGAAAAGTTATTTTCTAAAAATGAATTAAATGATTTTAAATTAAAATATTTACAAAAATTGAGTTTAAGGCAGGAGGGTTTGAAATTGAATCTCGATCAAATTTCAATAAATAATTTACACCTGAGAAATTCAAATATGTTTTTTAAGGGTTATTTTACAGGAACTATATTTTGGGGAGATTTCGGCAATGCAAAAAATATTCCTACAGCAGATGGATTTCCGATTTATTTGAAAATTCCATTTTTTCAGATAGAGACAGAGTTAGAAAAAATTCTATATCAAAAGAAACCTGGGGTTAAAATTCAATTTTCTAAAGAAAATGGTAATTTGAATTGTAAGGTTTTAAACTATCTTGGAGATAAATCAGAACTTAATTTTATTTTAAAACCAGTTATTGAAGACAAATCTATTCGATTTTATCCTGTGGAAATTGAAGCGATTAAATTGGGTTTAGCTAAATCTAGTGTAAAAAATACTATTAAAAAGAAAATTGGAAAATCTATTTCTTCAATTTCATTCAATCTAAAAGATGCCTTAAAATTTCAATCCTCTGGAAATAATTATTTGAAGTATAATATCTTAAATCAAAACTATAAAATTGAAGAGTTATACCTGAATGATAGTAGTATCGGAGGATTAATTCTTCTTCCTTCTATTATTTATTTTAAAAATTATTAAATTTGTAAAGAGAAAATAAATTGCCTTATCGCTTTTTAAAGAGGAAAGTCCGAACAACAAAGAGCAACGTGCTTCCTAACAGGAAGGGGGATTCATCTCACAGATAGTGCCACAGAAAATAACCGCCTTCGGGTAAGGGTGAAAAGGTGAGGTAAGAGCTCACCGC
>CAZVFE010000016.1:0-30194 GCA_964626405.1 uncultured Cytophagales bacterium
TCTGCTAAAGATTTTAGTTCATGTGGGTCATTTTTTAATTCAAATAATTCCTCCACAGGTTTTGTATTTCTAAACCATAAAGCTTGTTCCGGACTTAATTTTCCTTCTTCCTTCAAACGATATAATTCTTGCATAATATCCATTTGATCCCGATATTCAACATGTAAAAACATGGGCTTTTCTGGCATAAAATATTTAATATATTTAAATTCCTTATCAAATCCAGCTCTTGCAGCATCAGTTGATTCATCGAATCGGTCGGAAGCAGCAAATAAATATTGGCGCTCATTTGAATTTGTGTACTTACCCAAAAATGCCTTTCCATCCATGTATTCAGGAGGTTTTATCCCAGCTAAAGATAAAGTACTTGGTGCCATATCAATAAAACTTACCATTCTATCATCTCTTGTTCCTGCACCTGTTTTATCTGGATATCGAACAATTAAAGGTACTCTTAATCCAGAATCATATAATAATCTTTTTTGACGAGGTAATGGTCCACCATGATCCGTAAACCAGATAATAATTGTATTATCCAATTCACCATCATCCTTTAATTGTTGGATTATTTCCCCAACCTGTTTATCCATGGTCACTATATTGGAATACATTCTTCGAATATCTTTTCTTCCAATCTCTGTATCTGGTAGATAAGGCGGTACAGGTACTGCTAAATTTTCATCGAATTCAAGTGGTAATTTGGCTCTAGCCCAAATTTGGGATTCATGAGTAACCATTAAGGTTATCATTGAAAAAAAAGGTTGTCCCTCCTTTCGATTTCTCCAATTAGCCTTATTACTACTCTCATCCCATGCGGTAACTGGTTTTACAAATTGGTAATCTTCTTTAGAATTATTGGTACAATAATATCCTTTTTCTCTTAAATATTCGGAGAACATTTTTACCCCAACCGGCGGTACAGCTTCATAAAACTCTCTACGGCCCTTTTCTCGATTTTCATTTTGAATTTGTTCTAATTTTTCTTCAGGAATTCTTCCTGCATACCATCCCCCAGTTCGCATATGATTTGTTCCTACATGAGTAGGATACATTCCTAATGCCAAGGAGGATCGAGCTGGAGCACAAACAGGTGCTGCTGAATAAAAATGATCAAAACAAATTCCTTCCTTTGCCAACCAATCCAAATTCGGAGTATGAACGGTAGAATCTCCAAATGCAGCAATATAAGGACTCAAATCTTCGGCCACAATCCAAACAATATTGGGCTTTTGGTTTGTTTGAGCTGAAACTGAATTTGTGCAAAAGATTAATGAAAAAAGAAATAAATAAATTGATTTTTGAATATTCATTTTAGTTAATAGGTTTAATTTCCTAAATTTAATAAAATTATGTTAACTGAATTACAATGAAAAATTATTTTGATTCATTCATAAGTGGAGATTGGAAATCTGGTTTAGCTGTTTTTTTGGTAGCCCTACCTTTATGTCTTGGAATTGCTTTAGCCTCTGGTGCACCAATTCTTTCAGGTTTAATTGCAGGTATTTCTGGAGGTATAATCGTAACATTATTTTCTAATTCATCTTTGTCTGTATCTGGTCCTGCTGCAGGTCTTACGGTCATCGTTTATAATGCTATTCAAGACCTTAATAATTATAATTTATTTCTAGGCGCTGTAATTATTGCAGGTATTATTCAAATTTCCTTGTATTTCTTAAAACTTGGAATAATTGGGAATTTTTTTCCATCTACTGTTATTAAAGGAATGTTATCTGCCATTGGGGTTGTAATTACCTTAAAACAGATTCCACACGCTCTAGGCGATGATTTCGATTTTGAAGGGGATTATGAATTTCAGCAATTAGCAGATAATAAAAATACCTTTGATGAAATTTGGTATGCCATTAATCAGGTAGAAATGGGCGCATTAATAATTTCTATTGTCGGATTGGTGATTTTTTTCAATTGGCATCGATTAGAAAAATTTAAAATAGGAAAAGCTCTTCCTGCATCTTTAATTGTTGTTTTATTTGGAGTTTTTGCCAATATGGCCTTTTCTCAATTTATTCCTAATTGGTATCTAGGAAATTCTCCACAACATATGGTACAAATTCCCTCATTTTCAAATTTTGGTGAATTGAGTGCCAATTTCTTTCATTTTGATATAGCTATTTTTACTAACCCTTTAGTTATTACTACAGGAATAACAATTGCAATAGTAGCATCATTGGAAACTTTATTGGCTCTTGAAGCGACAGATTTATTAGATCCTTTAAAGCGTATTTCTGACCCAAATAAAGAATTATTAGCGCAAGGCTTAGGAAATTCATTCTCCGGATTTTTTGGAGGAATTCCCGTTACTTCGGTAATCATTCGCTCTTCAACCAATGTTTATTCGGGAGCAAAAACAAAAGCTTCCTCCTTTTTTCATGGAATTTTATTATTATTCGCACTCTTTTTTATAGGTTCTTACTTAAATTTAATTCCTCTAGCCTCCTTAGCGAGTATTCTACTCTATACGGGTTATAAATTAGCTAGTCCTTCTATTTTTAAATCAATGTTTAAAAAAGGATGGATTCAATTTATTCCTTTCATTGCCACGGTTTTATTTGTAGTCTTTATTGACTTATTATGGGGGATTTTTTTGGGTACCCTTATAGGTTTAATTTTCGTCCTATACCAAGATTATCATTCTTTAATTAATTATCAACAAGATGGCTCAATTCATTTGATAAAATTTAAGAAAGACGCTACATTTTTACATAAAAATGCTGTAAAAACTGCTTTAATGAATATTCCAGAAAATTCAAATCTTGTTTTGGATTTAAGAAAATCGCATAAAATAGACCCTGATATTTTGGAAATGATAGAAACTTATAAAGTATTAGCAGAGGTAAAAAATATTACTGTAGAAATTAATCAATAAAATAATGGATGATTATAAAAAGCTTATTCTAAATAACCAGGCGTGGATTGTAGATATTTTGGAAGATAAACCAGATTATTTTGATATTCTTTCAAAGGGCCAAGAACCAAAATTTCTCTATATTGGTTGCTCTGATTCCCGTGTTCCCATTGAAGAAATAACGAATTCTCGTCCCGGTGATATCTTTGTCCATAGAAATGTTGCCAATATGGTGGTCCATACCGACATGAACCTTTTATCTGTTCTTCAGTATGCTGTAGAAGTATTAAAAGTAAAACATGTGATTGTATGTGGACATTATAATTGTGGTGGAGTGCGTGCGGCGATGGCTCATGATGATTTTGGTTTGATTAATAAATGGCTAAGAAATATCAAGGAAGTATATTCAAAAAATCGAAAAGAAATAGAATCTCAAGACGATTTTCAAAAGCAATTTGATAAATTAGTTGAATTCAATGTGATTGAACAAGCCAATAATGTTGCTAAAACTGCTATTGTTCAAAAAGCATGGATTAAATCTGAATTCCCAGTAATCCATGGTTGGGTTTTTGATATTCACTCCGGAAAAATTATTGAGGTATGTGATATCGACAAGAATAATTTTGAAGATGATATTTTTAAATTTGATTTAAAATAGATTAAAAAGTGAATCAAATTTCGAGTCAACAATTTGAAGCTATTTTTAAGGAAGCTGCGATTGGAATTATTATTTCTGATTCTAATGGCAAGATTATTAGTACCAATAAATTTGCAGAAAAACTTTTCGGCTATTTCGAAAATGAGCTTATTGAAAAATCCATTTCAGATTTAATACCTCAACATTTAAAGGAAAAACATCATCATCTTCAAAATAATTATATTCAAGCTCCAAAATCTCGTCCTATGGGTTTAGGAACGGATTTAAAAGCAAAAAGAAAAGATGGTTCATTATTTTCTGTAGAAATCTCACTTTCCCATTATTCAGACAAAGATAAACCCTATTTCATTGCATTTATTTCAGATATTACCCAACGAAGGAAGGTTGAATTAGAATTGATATTGAAAAATAATGAGATAAATAAATTAAATGAACAATTAGAAGAAGAAGTAAAACTTAGAACGCAAGATTTAGAAAAAACCTTAAAAGAATTAGAGTTTAAGACCCAAGATTTAGAAATATTATTGACAAAAGAAAAAGAATTAGGAGATTTAAAAACTCGATTCGTTTCCATGGCTTCCCATGAATTTCGTACTCCCCTTACTGCTATTCATACCACTGCTACTATTTTAGAAAAAATCCAAATTCAGGATGACCTAAAAGAAAAATATATTCGTAATATTAATCGTATTAAATCTTCCGTTTTTCATTTAAATGAAATTCTAGAAGAATTTTTATCGGTAGGCAAAATTGAAGATAATAAAGTGATTGTTCACCCGTCTGAAATTATTCTGAATGAATTTATTCAGGATATTATTTTAGATATTGAATCCAATCCTCAATTTAAATCGAATATAGATATAAATATAGAATATAATGGTAAATGGATTACAGATTTTTCGATTTTACGAAAAATACTCATTAACCTTATTACAAATGCTTTAAAATTTTCTCAAAAACCTGTTAAACTTCATATTTTTGAAGAAAATCAAGAACTAAGGTTTATTATTTCTGATAATGGAATTGGAATATCACCAGAAGACCAAAAACATTTATTTGAACGGTTTTTTAGAGGAAATAATACTTCTGGGATTCAAGGTACCGGCCTAGGCCTATATTTAGTAGGAAGGTATATTGGGATTTTAAAAGGCAAAATTCATTTAAAATCGGAATTGAATATTGGAACTCAGGTGGATTTTACAATACCTACATTACATTTATGAAAACAAAGATCGTACTTATTGAGGATAATATGGATTTAAGGGAGTCTACAGCCGAATTACTTGAAATTTCAGGTTATGAGGTTATTTCCGCCAAGGATGGATTGGATGGACTTAAAAAAGTGAAACAATCAAATCCAGATTTAATCCTTTGTGATATTATGATGCCAAATTTGGATGGATACGGAGTATTGCATATCCTAAGCCAAGATCCAGAATTAAATACCATTCCCTTTATTTTTCTTACAGCTAAATCTGAACCACTCGATTTTAGACAAGGTATGGATTTAGGAGCTGACGATTATATAATAAAACCGTTCAAAGAATTAGATTTATTTAAATCTATCGAAACTAGGTTAAAGAAATCAAGAAAAAACTTGATTATTCAACCTTCAGAAGAACAAATTCCTCTTATTAAAGAAAATCAAATAGCACTTGATTTTCTTAATTTTGAATCGAATAACTTTCCTAAAAGAATCATTCATCTGGAAAGAAAACAAAATCTTTATTCGGAAGGAGACTTTCCCCAAAATTTATATTTTTTAAAATCAGGAAGAATAAAAATTTTTCAATATGATGAGTCAGGTAAGCAATTTATAACCAATTTTATTAATCCAGGAGATTTTTTTGGATATGTGGATGTTTTAGAGGAACAAAATTATCGGGAAAATGCTGAAGGTATGGAGGATTCCATCATTTTGAGTATAACATCCGAAGAATTTAAAGACCATTTGAGTAATAATCATTTTTTGGAAATTCACTTTCGAAAATTATTAACTGAATCTTTGATTAAAAGTGAAAAAAATTTGATTTCAATGGCCTATAATTCTTTGAGAATTCGCACAGCTAAGGCTTTAATAGATTTAGCTGAAAATTCAGGTGCTAGTATTAATCAACCTTTTTCAATTCGAATTTTGCGGGAAGACCTTGCCAATAAAATGGGCACCGCTCCTGAATCAGTAATTAGAATACTTTCTGAATTTAAAAAAGAAGGACTTCTTGAAATGAAAGGCTCTCAAATTTTAATATTTAATCTATCCAAATTAATTGATTTGAAATATTAAATAGGCCAACCATGACAAATTACAGGTGTAAGTGATGAATTTTTTATGGGTTCGAATAATTGAGCAGCAATACCCCATATTCCTTGAATTAATAAGATTATTGCAATTATATAAATTGAGTTTTTTAGAATTTTGGCGATTTTAGAATTATCGCCGGCTTTTTTGAAACCCATTAAACTTAATTTTATTGCAGGGATTGTTCCTAATCCGAATATAAACATCGAAATAGCACCCAATACAGGTTTAGGTTGAATTAAAGCAATTGTTAGGCCTTGAATGATTAAACCACAAGGTAATAGGCCATTACTCATCCCCAATAAAAATATTCCTATTTTCCCTCTTCCTCTACCCCATTCTTGTAATTTTTTTCCAAAAATCCGGTAAATAAATTCAAAAAAAGAATCCTTTAAAACTCCCGAGGTTAATAATAAAATTAATATGCCGGAGCTAATGAAATAAATAAACCAATATTTACCAAGTATTCCTATATCTGCAAATTTTGAAACCAAATAGCCTAATAGTACATAAATTCCAATCCTTCCAATTTGATAAATAAATTGATTCAAAGAATTTTTTTGAATAATTTGAATTCGAGACATTATTGGTCCACACATCACCACACAATGCCATGATCCTGCCAATGCAATAAAAAAACTATAATACCAATTTTGCATTATATTATTTATTTCCTATAAAACTTGTTTCCAAGGTTTCTATTTCTCCCTCTTGATTTTGGATATAAATATTAACCTTTTTTCCTGTTTCTAATTTATCTAAGGCAACTTTTAAGAAAAAGGTTCCTTTTGTAAATTCCCCTTGATTTATCCTATTCATTTCTTGTCCTACCCATTCAATCTTAAAAGGCTCTTCAACTCTAATGGAAAATATTTGATCATTATAAGACTTATTTAAAATTTCTAAATTATATAAATTAGAAATGGTTTGAGTTTTTTCATCTATTTGAAAGGTTTGACCTGGGGTTCTCAATAATGTTGATTCCCAATCCATTCTATTGAACAATAAAACCCCTAAAAATCCTATCAGAATAGTTAGAACGGTAATATAGCCAGCCATTCTCCAGGTGAATTTCGGTTTCTCCCCTGTTATTATTCCATTCACTGAATCATAGCGTATTAAACCCTTGGGTTGATGTGTTTTCTCCATTACCATATCGCAGGCATCAATACAAGCAGTACATCCTATACATTCTAACTGATTTGACCCATTTCGGATATCAATTCCAGTCGGACAAACTCTAACACACCAAGAGCAATCTATACATGCCCCATGTGATTCACTATTTTCCTTCGATTTCTTGCCCCTTGGTTCCCCTCTTACAAAATCATATGCAACTTGAATGGAATTATTATCTAATAAAACACCTTGTAATCGTCCATAAGGACAAACCACCATACAAACCATTTCTCTAAATCTAGCAAAAACAAAATAGAATACAGCTGTAAATATTAAAATTGAAATTAATCCAGTAATATGATGAATAGGCGGTTCTGTAATTAATTTTAACCAATCTTTTTTACCAATGATATACATTAAAAATGTATTAGCAATTGCAAAGGAAAGTAGAAAAAAGATGGAATGTTTAGCCCCTTTTTTTATGAATTTTTCAGTATTCCAAGGGGAATTTGCCAATTTTCTTTGGGCCTTATCATCCCCTTCAATTAAATATTCAATTTTTCGAAATAACATTTCCATAAAAATGGTTTGCGGACAAGCCCATCCACACCAAATTCTACCGAAAATAACCGTAAACAAAGAAATGAAAATCAGAAAAGTAATTAGTCCAAATGCAACCAAATGAAAGTCTTGAGGAAAAAATGGTACACCCCAAAAGATAAATTTTCTTTCAATAATATTAAAAAGAAATAAAGGGTGATTTTCTTTTTCTAACCACGGTAATCCAAATAAAAGGATTAATAATATATAAGAAAAATAGGTCCTATATTGATAAAATTTACCTATAATTCTTCCCGGATAAATCCATAATCTCTTTCCATCTCTTGATTGATTATAAAGATGATTACGGAATTCATCATTGTCTAGATTGAATTCTTCCATGAAAACAAGGGTTAAATTTATTCTTCCTTACAAGTCTTTATCTTAAAAGGTTTGTAAAGCATACAAACCCTTTTCCAGCCTGAAATTGCAATAAGAATAGCCATTATTATTAGTCCAACATTATATTCTGAAGGAAATACTTCAAAATACACATTCACTAACAATAAAATAGCAACAATAAAACGAATGTTTCTGTCTAAAATGCCTACGTTTTTTTTCATAACGTTAAAATTTAAAGTTTCTCACCCTGAGGCTCTTTCGCACCAGGAGGGTTTGAACCTTTTATACTGATAATATACGAAGAAACTTTCTGAATTTGAAGTGGATCCATAGAAGATTTCCATGAAATCATTCCTTTTTCAGGAATTCCCTCTGTAATTGTTTTAAAAATACTTTTAATATCTCCCCCATGTAACCAATATTCGTCGGTTAAATTAGGTCCAATTCCTCCTTGGCCTTCATTACCATGACAAGCCACACAATTAGAGAAATATTTTTTTCCTTCCTCAATAGAGGCCTGGTCTGTTAATGCAACAACATTTTCTTCATTTATTGAATTGGCAAATTGTTTCAAATATTCTTCTTTTTCAGAATTTGCCTCTTTAATTTCCGCTTGGTATTCTGCATTTTGAAGAAAACCAGATTCAGAAAAATGATAATAAACGACATATATTCCTCCGAAAAGGATTGTTGTATAAAATAACCACATAAACCAGGGAGGTGTAGGATTATCTAATTCTTGAATTCCATCGTAACTATGAGGTAAAATCAATTCTTTTTCCTTTTCTAAAGGATTTAAACCCTTAAATCTCTCCCACCAAGATTTTCTTTCCCCAAGTTCTTGTCCACCTGCCTTCAAAAGTATTTGTTTTAAAATCTTTTGAACTAAAAACGTGGTAATTAAAATTAATAATCCAGTTAAAAGGATTAATATTATTAACCAATATTCTAAAAAAGTAATATTCATCTTGTCCTAGTTTTTATTATTATCTAAAGGGATTTTTTTAAAAGTTTCCACATTGTTTTTATCCATTTTCCAAATATAAATCCCCACTAAAACAAAGAATATTAGGAAAATAAACATGGATATTATCATATATAAATCAGCTCCAGGAATGGTATTTATAAATTGTTTGAACATGATTTTATTGTTTAATAGTTACACCTAATTTTTGTAAATAAGCAATTAAGGCAATGATTTCCTTATTGGATTCTACCTGAATTTTTTCCTTGGCTAAATTTGAAGTAATTTCATCTGCTTGTTTCATTAAATCCGCTTTAGCATTTGTTATTTCAACCTTATTATAAGGAACACCAAGGCTTTTCAACACCTCCATTTTTTTCTCAATATCTTGAAAATCCAAGTTTTGTTCATATAACCATGGATAAGATGGCATGATTGAACCTGGAGATAAGGCCTGAGGGTCTCTCATATGTATATAATGCCAAGAATTTGGATATTTCTGTCCCTCCCGATGTAAATCAGGTCCTGTACGTTTAGATCCCCATAAAAATGGTCGATCATAGACATATTCACTGGACTGGGATATTGGTCCGTATCGCTCACTTTCAGATCTTAACGAACGGATTAATTGACTATGGCAACCAACACAACCTTCTCTAATATAAATATCTCTTCCTTCTAATTCTAATGAGGTATACGGTTCTACACTAGCAATTTGATTTAAAGATTTTTCACTCATCATAGTAGGGATTATTTCAATGATTGAACCAATTAATATCACGATTAAAGATCCAACTAATAACTGTGTTGGTCTTCTCTCCAACCAACTATGCCAATGCCATCCCTTATAATCCTCTTCGTTTAATTTTCCTAAGGATACTGATTCATCTGCTTCATTTTCTACCAATTCACCAGATTTCATTGTCTTGAAAAGATTGATAGCCATTAAAATTGCACCTATTAAATAGAGGGTTCCTCCGAATGCCCTCATTTGGTGCATAGGGATTATTTGTAAGGTCGTTTCAAGGAAATTTCCATATAATAATGTTCCATTGTCTGTGAACTGTTTCCACATCATCCCTTGAGTAAATCCAGAAATATACATTGGAATAGCATAAAAGGCTATACCAATTGTTCCTAGCCAAAAATGGTAGGACATCCATTTGGTAGACCATAGATTTGTTTTGTAAATACGTGGAATCATCCAATATAGAATAGCAAACACCATAAATCCATTCCAAGCTAAAGCTCCCACATGAACATGGGCCACAATCCAATCCGTAAAATGGGCAATAGCATTTACATTCTTCAAACTCAACATTGGTCCCTCAAAAGTAGCCATCCCATACCCAGATAATGCAACCACCATGAATTTTAAAATAGTATTTTCTCTTACTTTGTCCCACGCCCCTCTTAAAGTTAATAAGCCATTAATCATTCCACCCCAGGAAGGTGCAATTAACATGACTGAAAATACAACACCTAAAGTTTGTGCCCAATCTGGTAATGTTGAATATAATAAATGGTGTGGACCAGCCCATATATAAATAAAAATCAAGGTCCAAAAGTGAAGTATCGATAACCGATAAGAATAAATGGGTCTATTGGCCATTTTAGGTAAATAATAATACATTAATCCTAAAAACGGCGTTGTAAGGAAAAAAGCCACAGCATTATGTCCATACCACCATTGTACCAAAGCATCTTGCACACCTGCAAATGCAGAATATGATTTCATAAAACTTACCGGCAATGCCAATGAATTTACAATATGTAATACAGCTACCGTAACAAAGGTGGCTATATAAAACCAAATGGCTACATAAATATGTCTTTCCCTTCTTTTTATGATAGTTCCAAACATATTTATTCCGAAAACTACCCATATTAAGGTTATAGCAATATCAATTGGCCATTCTAATTCAGCATATTCTTTTGAAGAAGTTAATCCCAAGGGTAAAGTGATGGCGGCTGCTACAATTATAGACTGCCATCCCCAAAAATGAATTTTCGACAATAAATCTGAAAACATTCTGGCTTTTAATAAACGCTGTAAGGAATAATATGCTCCAGCAAAAATGGCATTTCCTACAAATGCAAAAATTACAGCATTGGTATGTAATGGACGAATTCGCCCAAATGTTCCATATTGACTTACGTTTGCACTCGGAGCGAATAATTGAAAGGCAATTAATACCCCTACACTCATTCCAATCACTCCCCAAAGAATTGTAGCAAGAGAAAAATTTCTGACAATCTTATTGTCGTATTCAAAATGTTCTACAGGTAATTTTTTAGATTCCATATTTATTGATTATTACTTTTTCTTTCATGTAAAATTCTCATTGGAGGCCCTTCCAAATCTTCATTTTGACCAGATTTAATTGTCCAAATAAAACTTATCAAAAACCCTACAGCCATCGTGAAACTAATTCCAATAAGAATAAATATTATTTCCATCATTAATTTTTAATCTTTAATTCTTTTGCCCCTTTTTTATTCATAAAATAATTGGCAATTATGAGCATGGATATTGAATTTATCGGCATTAAAATCGCTGCAATTAAAGGGGATAAACTCCCCTGAATAGCAAAGAATAAACCTATTGAGTTATATACTAAGGATAGATAAAAAGATTCACGGATTACCTTCATTCCATATTTACTATATTGAATAAACGTCTTTAAATTTTTTAATTCTTCTCCCAATAATATACCATCACTCGCGGGCGTAAAATGTAAATGATTATCCGAAACCGCAATCCCTAAATCGGCTTGCTTTAGAGCTCCTGCATCATTTAATCCATCTCCAAGCATAGCAACCTTTCTCCCTTGCCTTTGTAATTTTTTTATGAAATTAAGTTTATCCATAGGCGAACATTCAAAACTCATATTTTCTTTCAAAAATAGGTCATTCAAACTACCTCTATTTCCATTTTTATCCCCAGAAATTAGATATAAATCATATTCATTTTTTAGTGATAATAACATTCCCTCAATTCCTTCCCGATTTATCCATGGAAATTCAACATAACCCTTAAAGGAATGATTAATTGATATATAAATTCTAGATTCTGAACTATAAAAGTCCTCTTTTATGTTATTTGAACCCTTTATCCATCTTGAAGAACCCAATTGGACCATTTTTCCATTATCAAATTTCCCCTCAATTCCCTTCCCAATAATATTTTTAAAATCCTTTAAATTTACTTTTTGAACGATATAATTCTCCTCAATAAAAATTTTAAATTGCCGAGAAAGAGGATGAGTAGATTGATCTACCAAACTGTAAATCATTGACCACTCATCTTCTTTTAGGTCCTCAAGGACCATTCTTGGCTTCTTATTTGTTTTATGAAGTGTTAAAGTACCAGTTTTATCAAATACAAGCGTGTCTACCATCGCTAAACGTTCAAAGCTTTGAACATTCTTAAAGAAAAAATTTCTCTTAGCTGACCAGCGAATACCTTGTCCAAGTGCAAATGGATAGGATATAGCCAAAGCACATGGACAGGCAATCACTAAAATACTCACAACTACATGAGCCCAAATAGACGGATTTTCTAACCACCAATAAATACCAGCGGAAGTGGATAATAAGATTAATCCAATTGTAAAATAAATGGCAGCTTTGTTTGCAAAATTCTCCCAATTTTCATCTTTCCTAATGGTATTTTTAAAACTATCCTGTTCCCATAATTGAGTTAAATAGGATTGTTCCAATTTTTTAATTATTTCAATATGGATATTCTCTCCTATTAATTTCCCACCTGCATATAATAAATTTCCTTTTTCAATTTTAATTTCTTCACTTTCTCCAGTTACAAAACTATAATCCATTTTTCCACTCCCCTTTAATAATATTGCATCCGCAGGTATGATCTCACCACTCCGAATGATAATTTTATCTCCAATATTAATATCTTTTAAGGGTATACTTAACTCTTCTATTTGGTTGACTAATTTATTTACTACCAAGGGGAAATAAGACTGAAAATTTCGTTCAAATGATAAATAATCAATAGATTTTTGCTGAAACCACTTTCCAATTAATAAAAGAAATATCAAGCCTGAAACCGAATCCATATATCCAGCTTCAGAATTGATAAATAGCTCCCATACCGATCGTAAATAGGCCACCAATATGCCTAATAATATGGGAGCTTCAATGGTTAGTTTCTTTAATTTTAAATGATTCCAGACATTTTTAAAATAATCATTGCCTGCATAAAAGACTGATATTGTACCGAGAATTAGATTGAAATAACCAAAAAACTGTGAAAAACCTAAATCTTCCAATCCTAAATATTCAGGAAAACTGAAAATCATAATATTCCCAGTACAAAAACCAGCCACACCTAATTTTATTAATAAATCCCTTTGTTTAAGATTTACCGAATTCTTCTTGTCATTTTCTTCATGATCAATATTAATTAAAGGTTCATAACCTATTCTTGATAAAAATGAGGCGATTTCAGATAATTGAATTCCCTCTTCACTATACCAAATGGTGATTTCCTTTTTTGAAAAATTTAATTGACTCTTTTCTATTCCATACTTTAATTTTGAAATATTTTCTAATAAATATAAACAAGACTGACAATGTATATTTGGAATATAAAAACTGACCTTTGCAATTTGACCATTTGTAAATTGGATAAGCCTTCTTTTATAAGTTGGATTATCTAAAATGCTAAAATCCTGATCAATAGGACTTATTCCAGGTCGAAATTCACATTCATAATAATCCTCTAATTGATTGTTAGATAGTAGTTCATAAACCGATTTGCAACCAGAACAACAAAAATTCTTTTCATCAAATTGAATAGAATCTTCCGCGCAATTTTCACCGCAATGGTAACAAATTATATGATCAATTACTTTCGAAATCATTTTTTTGGCTTAACAATATAAAATTCTCACTATTAGGCCAATATTTTTATGATGAAGGTTAATTTAAAAGATGATTTGAATCAGTTTTTTATCCATTATTAATTTTCAAATTGTGGATTGATTTATGGAAAAATATTTAAAAACTGAAAAGAAAATTTTATCAAGTGGAATATATCTTGAATATGGTCCCAATAAATTTTTATTTAGGGAAGGTCAAGATTTAAATCATATTTTTTATTTGGTTGATGGAGAGGTTGAATTAAGCTCAAAGGATTCAAATCTCATAATTAAACCGAAAAATAAGTTATTCTTTGGGATTAATGATTTGGAAAACCATGCAAAACATAGCTTTAACCTTCAAACAAAATCATATTCTCAATTTCTTATTTACGAAAAATCCTTTTTTATCTCTTTATTAGAGGAATACGATGATGCAAAAGATTATTATTATCTAAAATTACAAGACTTTTTTAATTCAAAAGAAGTTTAATAATTCTAAAAATCTGTTCTAAATAAATTTACAGGTAATCCATTTTTACTGAATAAATTTGGCATGTCATCATTATGAAATGCAAATCGAACATGTTTCGGTTTTTTTACCTGATCACTATAAACAACTAAGCTTTTTCCTTCGATTTTTCCATGGGCTGCAATAAAAATTCCATCCTCACCAGCTATTTCTAAATCCTCTATCTCATCCCCTTTTACCATTAATCCTTCCTCTACATTAGAAAATTCAATCCTTATTTTATCCTTTTCAATCTTATGACTTTTATATATTGGATAATCAGTTGGACCATCTTTTATACCATAGACATTTTTGATAGCAATATTATAAAATCTTTCTGCAACCTCTATTTTCATTTTTGGATGAATATTGGTTATATCATCTACCAAATCATGGGTTATTACCATAGCCGTATGGGGTATTGATAAATTTTTTGTTTGCTGTTCTCGTAATAAAGCTCCCTTTATCTCTGAATAATTTTTCCAAGGAGCAATTTGAGCATAATAAAATGGTAAATTTTCTCCCCAAAAACTTCTCCAATTAGCAATTAATTTCTCCATAATTTTAGAGTAATTACCATAAGTTTCAACATTCGCTTCCCCTTGATACCATAAAACACCGGATATGGAATAGTTTTTCATTGGGTGAATCATCGCATTATATAAAGAACCTGAATAATCAGGCATCCAGGTTTGATGCCTAAATTTTTTCTCATTTTCACTTAATTCTGGGTCTTGTGAAATTAATTCAGCGGGCATCCAAAACTCTGCATTAGTTCCTCCCCAATTGGAATTTATCAAACCCATCGGAACCCCTAATTTCTTATTCAACATCTTTCCAAAGAAATAACCAATTGCAGAAAATCGAAACATTTCATCCGGACTACATACCACCCATTTCCCATATTTAAATTCATCCTGTGGATAATGAGACATTGATTTTTCTACATAAAAGAATCGAATTTCTTCATTGTATGAATTAGGAGCCTCTTGGATTGTCTGTGGTAATTCCTGACTTTTTATTCCTGACCATTCCATATTAGATTGGCCCGAAAATACCCAAACCTCACCTATTAATACATCATCTATAATTATTTTTGAATTTGGGTCTTTTATAATTATTTGATGACCTTTTGATGCATCGGGTGTTTTTAATTCTAATTCCCAATAACCACTTTCAGCCCTTGTCTTTATTTCCTTGTTTTCCCAATCATTCCATACCGAAATTTCAACAGTGTTTAGGTCCGTCCAACCCCAAACTTTTATAGTTGAATTAGATTTTAAAACCATATGGTCTGAAAATATCTTTGGCATTAATACCTTTCCATGAAGATTTCCTGCCAATAATATGGCCAATAGTATCAATAATCTTTTCATATTTTTATCCGCTTTCACGGTTTTTTTAATTCTAAGACTTAAATTCTTATATTTCTTATAATAAATGACTAACTAAGAATTCCTCTATCCCAAGGTTTTCTATATTCTCTGGCCAATAAACCTGTTGCTTCATCATCTCCAATTACAATTTTATTTATTGGATCATATTTTACTGCTCTACCAATTTTTTGTGAAATATTTCCTAAAATACAGGAGGCTGTTGAAATATGTCCTGCCTCAATATCTGCCACAGGTCTTCCTTTTTCTTGAATTGCCTTTAAGAAATCTAACATATGCAATCTTGTAGCAGGTGCAGCATTTAATTCAATTCTAACCTCATCCACATCTTCTGGATATTTTTCTTTTTCGTATAAACAATCGAAATGTATTTTTTCAGCCTTAGGGTCAGCTGGAATAAAATCTGCCTGCATGGTTGAAATTTTTAATGTACCTTTTTCACCATAAATAATACATGCCCATGGGTATGCAGGATCAGCTGAGGCACCCCAACTACGATGATTCCAAACACAGTTTAAATCGTCGTATTGAAAGGTTACAGTTTGCGTATCTGTAATATTTGATTTACCTTCTTTTTGAATATAAATCCCTCCATCAGAGAAGATTTGTTTTGGCCAGCCCAAGTCTAATAACCAACGTGCTGTATCAAACATATGAACACACATATCACCTACAATTCCGTTACCATATTCCATAAATGTTCTCCACCAACGAATATGGGGTAATCCATCAAATGGTCTCATTGGTGCCGGTCCCGTCCACATTTCATAATCAAAATATTCTGGAACATCTTGTATTGGAGGATTCCCATTATTTCTCATATGGAAATAACAGGATAAATCTACATGGCCAATTTTGCCAAGTAATCCTGCATCAACTACTTCTTTTTTTGCACGAATAATATGAGGAGTGGATTTTCTTTGTGTACCTACTTGTACAACTTTATTATATTTTCTTGCCGCGGCAACCATCGCTTCTCCCTCCATAACATCTACTGAAATAGGTTTTTGAACATAAACGTTTGAACCTTTTTTAACCGCTTCTATCATTTGTGCCGCATGCCAATGATCGGGAGTTCCAATTAGCACAATATCCATTTCTTGCTCCTTTAACATCTTCCGATAATCTCCATATAGGACAGGTGCTTTACTTTGTTTATTACGAACCATTACCAATTCTCCCGCTTCTTTCAATATTTTTTGATCGACATCACAAAGGGCAACTACTTCAATCTTAGATACTTGAATTAATCTGAATAAATCAGATTTTCCATACCATCCTGTGCCTATTAATCCTACTTTATAAGGTCTATCAGGATTCATTAAATCCAGGCCATAGGCTCCAAAATGCGATAAAGCAAGGGCCGCAGTTGTCCCTTTTAGGAATTTTCTCCTATTAATATTGAAAGTATTCATAGTTTTATAGGTTAAAAGTTTCGGGGTTTATTTTAACCCCGAAACAAATTCAACTAAATTTCTAATATCTTGTTTTGTAAGTAATTCTCCCATTGGAGGCATTGCAGAAGGATAATTGGTCCTTGTCTTAATTCTAGATTTAGCAATTTTTAATGGTTCTGCAGCTTCAGTAGTATGTAATTCTAATTCCTCATCCGACTCCTCCATTAATATGCCTGTCACCTCTTGTCCATCATTTAAAACGATCGAAATAGTTCCATAACCTGGCGCTAATCTTGCACTAGGCATAATTAATGCCTCTAATATTTGCTCACGGGTTAATTTAGACCCTATTCCTTTTAAACTTGGTCCTACTCCACCTGGCTTTCCGTCTAAATTATGACATCTAGTACATTGTGCAGTAGAATTATAGTTGAAGACTGCAAAACCCCCTCTTCTATCTCCACCATATAAAGCATCTAAAAATTTATCTAAAGGATTTGCCGTATTTACCAATGCATCCAATTTAGCAACTAATTTTTCTGCATTAATTTTCTCTACCGCCTCCCTTAAATCTAATCTAATTTCTTGAGGAATCTGGTTTTTAGTCATTTTCTCCACTAAATCAGAATAAACATCTAAACTGATTTCAGGACTTAAATTACTCATTCCTTGAATTAAATTCTGTTTTTCACTAACCTTACCAGTTTCCATTATATGATTCGCAATTTCAGGTAATGCTTCTTTGGTAATTTCAATTTTATCAATATTGGATAATGCTAGATTTTTTATTTCTTCAAAATCATCTTTAAATGCATCTATGATTATTCCTGATAATAAATTTGATTTTAAGTCAATCAAAGATTTTAAATGTGCTAAACGAATTTTATTTTCTTTTTTAGAATTGAAAATTGCAATTTGTTCAGCTTCATAATCCTTCATACCTAAATCAGATATTAATTTAGCAGTAGATTCTCCTAAGGCGATATCGTTTGTTTTTAAAAATTCAGGTATTACTCTTTTTACAACAGCAATTGCTTCATTAGCATCTCTTTTGAAATCTCCTCTATATCTTCCTGTTACACGATCTAAGGTTGTTGGCTTACCCCAGTTTCCAATTGTTGCCAAAGCCTCAGCTTTTAATTCAGATGGGGAATTGGATCTTTGAGAATATTCTACTAATCTTTCAATATTTTCTGTTCCTCCTACTCTCCAACAAGCATTAATAGCTCTTCTAATTAAAGGCTCATTATTAAATTTCGTTGTCGTAAGTAATGCGGCTAAATCTGGTAATGCTGCTTCAATTGACCAGTCATCATTGATTGCTCTCGCAGCCTCAGTTACAATATATTCATCTTTATCCTTAAGGAATTCCCGAATATTTTCATTACGCATTCTTCTGAATACCAAAACAGCTGCTGTTCTTAAAGCTTTTGAATCTGAATCCTTTAGAGCAAGAATTGGTTCAACTTCCCCTATTCTAGATAATGCTAGAACAGCTGCATGACGAATATAATTATCTTCATCATTATTTCGATTTAATAAACTAATCAATTCTGGTACTGCTTGTTTTGATTCAATTCTTCCTAAAGCTTGTGCTCCAAAAAATGCTGATCTTGCATACTCAGATTTTAAAAGTGGAATTAATTTTGATTCTGCTTGCTTGTATCGGATATCCCCCAAAGTTTTTGCAGCTTGAGCCTGAATTTCCGAATCTTTATCTTCCAATAAACTAACTAATCCCTGTGCATATTTATCAGATTTCGCTGCTAATTGTCCAACACCCCAAATACCATGTAATCGAGCAATCTGATTATCTCTTTGAGTTAATGCCTTTTGTAATTGAATAAATCCTTTATTTCCTCTTGCTACTAATTCAAACTGAGCCTTTTTACGTACACGTTGGTCAGCATAAAATAATAATTCATAAAGTTTGTCCTCAGTTTCTAAACTGTAGTCCATTTGAATATATTTCTTCGTTTGGGCTCTTTCAGCCGCTAAATCGTTTTCATTTTCTGAAACATCAATTTTCCAAACACGGCCATAATTTTTAGTATCCCAACCAAAAACCCAATCCGCTGCATATAATGCTCCCTCTGGTCCAAATCTTATTCCAGTTGGTAATATTCCAGAAACTACATCCACTTCTGATTTAAAATCAAAACTTGCTCCCTTTGGTTTTAAATCAAAGGACCAAATATGTGATCTTGAATTATTTCCAACAAACTCTACCAAGAAAAACTTATTCTGCCATTTTTTACCTAATGCCGTACCAGGATTCCAAAGCATACCCGTCGGACCATTATGATAATTCATAATTGGAGGTAGAATATAGGCTGCTTGTCCTTCCCAACGAGGTATATATAATTTTTCGTCCATCCAAACTTTGTAAAGATTATTGTTTGGATCTACATATTTTCCATATTGCCAATTAGATCTCCAACCTAAATCTGCTCCTTCCACCACGTGCACCAATCTTTCAGATTCCCCTGGGTGATCCCCATCGTTATCGGATGAAATTAAATTTCCGTAATCATCAAATACAAATTCATGCGTATTTCTATTTCCATAAGAGAAAACTTCAAAATCCGAACCATCTGGGTTAGAACGCACAATTACTCCCGAGTTTGGATGTTTAAAATTATTTCCTTTAATATCCGTGATATTAGCCCCAATATCACCAATTTGCCAATAAATTTTCCCATCTAGCCCCTCTATTACCCCAGACATTCCATGTCCACCGAATCCAATATGAACAGCATAGCCATGTGAAATCGATTTTGGGTTAGTCAATAATCCTAATTTATTGGTATTATCTAATCTCCATAAATCCGGACCAACAGCGATGAATGCGTCCTTTTCTCTTACTAATATTCCTCCAGCAACATCTGTTACTTCAGAATTGAATCCATTGAAAATTCTACTTGATTTATCTGCATAGCCATCTCCATCTTGATCCTCTAATTTCCAAATTTCTTCCTTCTCAACTGCTAAATCTTTCCAATCATGCGAACCATCCCCATTTAAATCTTTAACCCAAGAATTCTTTTCACTTAATTCAGGTGCAAATATTTTATGTAAAAAGGCTCTTCTATCCTCCACAGATTGCAAGGAAATAGATTCAATCATCCAATCTCTATGTCCACGAATATCAAATTCAGAGTTTTTCTGACGATTTGTTCGGTTAATATATACTGCGCCTTCATCGTCTATATCAATTGCAACTGGGTCTGGTGATAGAGAATCAGAAGCCCATTGTTTAATAGTTAAGCCTTCGGCTAGCTTAATGGATAATTTACTTTGTGTTATGGAATCATTTTCTACTACTTTGGCAGGGTCTTCCAATATGATACGATAAGTAGATTTATCATTTGTACTCATACAAGAAGCAAAAAGTACAGGTACAGAAAGTACCCAAACTAGATTTTTTTTCATAGGTTTATAGAGTTTTATTTATATAACAAAAATAAAAAAATTCTTTATTTTAATGGACTATTTTTTTCCTTTTTTAAAGTATTGTAAACTAAATAATCGGTAAGACCATTGATCCATTTATTTAAAAATATTGTTAATTTACCTTGATTAGTCAAAATTAAGGTTTTTTTCTTCTTTTTATAAGCTGAATAAATTTCTTGCGCTACCTCCTCGGCACTCATCATTTTTTCCTCTTCACGCATAGTTTCACCTGTTATTTTTCCTTCGGAATCTAGTGAATTATTTCGAATATTGGAAGCAGTAAATCCCGGGCAGGCTGTAAGTACATTTACTCCAGAAAATAATAATTCCGTTCTAAGTGCCTCAAGAAAACCATTCATTGCGAATTTCGAAGCCGAATAGCCAGTCCTTACGGGTAGGCCCCTATATCCTGCTATAGATGATATTCCAATAATAGATCCCTTGGATTTTTTAATTTCTGGTAAAGCATAATAGGTTGCATAAACTGTTCCCCAGAAATTGATGTCCATCACTTGCTTTAATACGTTTAAATCGACTGTCTCAAACATCGAACGCATAGAAATACCCGCATTATTTATCAAATTATCAATTCTTCCATACTTTTTAATTACTTGGTCTATCAATTCTTTATTCTGAATTTCAGAGGCAGAATCACAAACTATACCTTCAATTTCAATTCCTTTTTCACTTAATTCATCCACGGCTTGGTTTAAGGTTTTTTTATTCCGACCAGTGATAATAATCTTCTCACCTTTTAATCCAAATACCTCCGCCATAGCTTTTCCTATTCCTGATGACCCCCCTGTAATTATCGTTATTTTCATAAATAGATTATTTGAATTGTAGAAATGTCGAATTTAACCATAGTAAAGTTATTATTTTTTTTTAAATTCGCCCCACTTTTAATAATCCTTGAAATTTTCTAAGGAATAAAAAACACACAATGTCTCGTAGATTAAAGCCAAGACCCATCATTCCACAAGTTGAAATTTTAGATTTTGCTGCTGAGGCAAAATGCATTGCTAAAATAGAAAATGAAATCATCTTTGTTGAAGGAAAAGTTGCACCTGGAGATATTTGTGATCTTCAAATTTTAAAATCGAAAAAAAGCTTTAAACAAGCGAAAGCCATTAATATTCAAGAGAAATCAAGTTATAGAATTGAACCTAAATGTAAGCATTTTGGAGTTTGTGGTGGATGTAAATGGCAACATGTCTCCTACCAAACTCAATTAGACTTTAAACAAAAGCAGGTTCAAGATAATTTAAAAAGAATTGGGAAAGTTGAACTTCCAGAATTTAACCCAATTTTAGGCTCTAAAAATGAATATTTCTACAGAAATAAATTAGAATTTACCTTTTCCGATAAAAAATGGTTAACGGACCAAGAAATGGGAATTTCCACCGAGGACACGATGAATGCCCTTGGTTTTCACGTTCCAGGTAGATTTGATAAAATTTTGGATATTAATGAATGTTTTTTACAATCAGATTTTTCAAATAAACTTCGGAATGCTGTAAGAGAATTTGCCCTAAAGGAAGGAATTTCATTTTATGAAATTAAAAATCAAACGGAAGGTGCACTTAGAAATTTAATTATTCGAAATAATTCTAAAGGAGAATACATGGTCATTCTTCAATTTGCCTATGCTACTGAAGAGGAAATCGAAAAAATGATGTCATTTATTCATGAAAACTTTCCTGATATTTATGCTCTTTTATATACGATAAATCAAAAAGGAAATGATACTTTACACGATTTAGAAGTAAAAAACTATGCTGGAAATAGTTATTTAATTGAAGAAATGGAAGATTTATCCTTTCAACTTGGACCAAAATCATTTTTTCAAACAAATTCTCATCAAGCATTAAGCATGTATCAATTGGTTAGAGATTATGCAAATATCCAACCGAATGAAATTGTTTATGATTTATATACAGGAACTGGAACTATTGCCCTCTTTGTTGCGAAAAATGCCCAAAAAGTTATTGGTTTAGAATATGTGGAAATGGCAGTAGAGGATGCGAAAATTAATGCTAAATTTAATAATATTGAAAATACTTCCTTCTTTGCTGGAGATATGAAAAAGGTTTTAACCCAAGATTTTATTAAAGCCCATGGAAAGCCTGATGTTATAATTACCGATCCTCCTCGTGCAGGAATGGATCCAGAGGTAATCCAGCAAATCCTCTTGGTAGAGCCTAATAGAATTGTTTATGTATCTTGTAATCCTGCTACACAAGCAAGAGATTTGAATTTATTGGATGAAAAATATGAGGTGGCATTAGTACAGCCTATAGATATGTTTCCACAAACCCACCATGTAGAAAATATCGTACTATTAAACCGCAAAAAATAAATTTATTTCTTAAAACTCTTGATCAAAAGGATCACTGTCTTCTCGATTAGGATTATTTAGTTTTGAACCGAATGTTGGACTTCCTCCTCCATTTTCAAAATCTGCTAAAGAATTGTTTTCAGCCTCATAATCTCCAAATCCACCAAAACCTCCATCGTTTGGTTCGAAATCTAAATCACAGTATTTGGTGTACTTTCCAATGAATTTCAACCATACATTATCCAAGGAACCAGAACGGTTTTTGGCCATGATGATTTCTCCCATTCCTTGTAATGAATTCCCTTGTTCATCCTGTGTGATTCCATAATATTCAGGACGATAAATAAACATTACCTGATCGGCATCCTGCTCAATAGCTCCAGATTCACGTAAATCGGATAATTGAGGCTTTTTGTCTCCACCACGCGTTTCTGTAGAACGATTCAACTGAGATAATGCAATTACAGGAACATCCAATTCCTTGGCTAATTGCTTCAATGCTCTTGAAATGGTAGATATTTCTTGCTCTCTATTCCCTCCTCCTTTATTGGAAGAATCTCCAGACATTAATTGTAAATAATCTATGACTATTAATTTAATATCCTTCTGAGCCTTTAATCGTCTACATTTTGCTCGTAATTCTAATATTGAAAGTGCAGGGGTATCATCAATATAAATTGGAGCTTTATGAAGCTTTTCAATTTTTTTATGTAATTGCTTCCATTCATGTGGCTCTAATTTTCCTTTTCTTATTTTTTCAGATTCAATTTCGGCCTCAGCGGATATCAATCGATTAACCAATTGAACTGACGACATCTCTAAAGAAAATAAAGCTACCGGCTCCCCAAAATCTACTGCTGCATTTCTACATGCCGACACCACAAAGGCAGTTTTACCCATACCAGGACGAGCCGCAATAATAATTAATTCTTGCTTTTGAAATCCAGAGGTTACTTTATCTAGTTTACTGAAACCAGAAGGTATTCCTGTTAATCCCGATTTATTCTTTTGCTTTTCCTCTAAATCAATGATCGCTTTACCTAAAATATCCTGCATAGATTCGTAATTCTTACGAATATTCGATTCTGCAATTTCAAATAATTGTTGCTCCATCTTATCCAAAATATGGAATACATCTGTCGTATCTTCATACGATAATCGCTGGATTTCTGAAGAAATTTCAATTAATTGACGCTTTATAAATTGCTCAATAATAATACGCGCATGGTATTCAACATTGGATGTTGAACTTACCCTTGCAGTAAGTTGAGCCAAATAAGCTGATCCCCCAGCTAATTCTAATTCCCCCGATTTTTTTAATTGATTATTGACGGTCAATAAATCAACAGGTTCTGAAGCTGTAAATAAGGATTGAATCGCCTTGAAAATAAATTGATGCGATTCTTTGTAAAAAGATTCAGGTTTTAATAATTCAATTACATTCGCCAATGGCTCCTTTTCCAACATTAAAGCCCCCAACAAAGCTTCTTCCAGATCAAGGGCTTGTGGTGGTAATTTACCTAGCCCAATATCCGCTAAACGCTTAGCATTATTCGTACGAAGGGGTTTTAACTTATTCTCTGAATCCATACTACAATTTTACGATTTTTTCACGAAAATCAAATTTAGATTTATGCTTTTCTTTGGATTTTTTTTAAAAAAAAATATCCACTTTTCTTAATTCAATTATCAATTTCTTATTTTTTTTACAATAATTTTAATTTTAAATTGTACCGGGGAGGGGATTTTGGGTTTCCCTAAAAAATTTAATCAAAATTTTCTAACAAAAAATTGATTTTATTTTAAAAAATATCAATATTTAAATTATTAATTTCTTTTATTTTTTTATTATTCAATAACCTTAAAAATAGCTTCATTTGTTAGAAAAAATTATCTCCTTGACCGACGTTCCCCTAATAAATTTATTGGGGACTGCTAATTCAAATTTACAACTTATCATTGAGGCATTTCCTCAAACAAAAATTATTGCTAGAGGGGATAAGATAATTTTAAAAGGATCCGACGATCAAATGTCTTTGGTTCAAGCTATTATTAATCTTTGCGTGGAACACCTTTCCAAAAATCATATTCTTACCACCCTTCACGTTAAATCCTATATCGATTCCGTATTGAACCCTACTGGAGACGAAGTTGTAAAACCCTATATTGAAGATACAGATGTACTCCTTTTTGGAAATAAGGGAATTGTTATTAAAATAAAATCCAAAAATCAAAGAAGATTAGTTGATGCCTCAGCAAAAGATGATATTGTTTTCGCAATTGGCCCTGCAGGTACTGGAAAAACCTATACAGCCGTTGCTCTGGCAGTTAAAGCTCTTAGGAATAAAGAAATTAAAAAAATAATTATTACCCGTCCTGCTGTAGAAGCAGGTGAAAACCTAGGTTTCCTGCCTGGTGACTTAAAAGAAAAAATTGATCCTTATTTAAGACCCATTTATGATGCCTTAGAGGATATGATTCCTGCCGAAAAATTAAAATTTTATCTTGAAAATAATACAATAGAAATTGCACCTCTTGCCTACATGAGAGGAAGAACCCTGAATAAAGCTTTTATCCTTCTAGATGAAGCTCAAAATACTACTTCCATGCAGATGAAGATGTTCCTTACTCGTATGGGTATAGGTTCAAAAACCATCATTACTGGAGATCAATCACAAATAGATCTTCCTAAAAACCAAGTCTCAGGCCTATCAGATGCTGTAAAAATCTTGAAAGATATTAAAGGAATTTCAGTTATAGAATTAGATGGTTCGGATGTTGTACGACATAAACTGGTAAAAAGTATTGTAGAAGCCTATGAAAAGTTTGAGAATAAAAAATAATTTATTCATTATGTAATACGTATTCTTTTTTTTTCTAAATTTAAAAAAAAGATAACCACTAATGAAAAACATAATTTTAATTTTATTTTTAGGATTAGGATTCCCCCTTTTCTCCCAAAATTCCCAAGCCAATAGAACCAAGAATTTTAATCTAGAAAAAAATCTAGCCCTTCAAGGTTACGACCCTGTCTCCTATTTTACAAAAGGAAAGGCAGTAAAGGGAAATTCAAAAATCATGAGTACCTATTTAGGTATCATCTATTATTTTTCCTCGGAAGAAAATAAAAAACTATTTGAAGCTAATCCAACAAAATATGAACCCCAATATGGAGGTTGGTGTGCTTATGCCTTAGGTGAGAAAGGAACTAAGGTTGAAATAAACCCTGAAACTTTTAAAATAATTGATGGTAAATTATATCTTTTTTATAATGCCTATTTTAATAATACCTTGACCACCTGGAATAAAAATGAAAAAGATTTGAAAGCAAATGCTGATAAAAATTGGGAAAAATTAATTCAAAAATAACTTTTTAAACCACTAATCAAATGAAAAAATTTATCAATTTAGTATTAAGATTAATTGTAGCCATTATCCTATTACAAACACTTTATTATAAGTTTACAGCACATCCAGACTCAGTTTATATTTTCTCAGCTCTCGGTGTAGAACCTTGGGGAAGAATTGGTTTAGGAGTAGTTGAATTAATTACTTCAATATTAATCCTTTTTGGAAGAACCAAACTAGTAGGTATGATTTTGAGCTTAGGTATCATATTAGGAGCCATAGGCTCACATTTTTTAGTAATTGGAATCAATGTCTCTGGCGATGGAGGTACATTGTTTATGTTGGCAATAATTGTTTTTGTTTGTTCTAGTATTTATTTACTTTTAAACAAAAATGATATTGTTTCCCTTATTAAAAAATTGATAAAATAAACCTAAAAATTGAATTATGCCTCTTTTATTAGAATCAAAAAATTCTTTAGAAAATTTAATAAATATTATTCAAAAGATAAATTCTGACCAATATTCTCAGAAAATAGACCTTTTGGCAAATTCAAGCATTGGAGAACATGTTCGTCATATTATTGAACTCTTTCAACAATTATTGAATGGATATTCAACAGGTATAATAAATTATGATGATCGTAAAAGGGATAAAAAACTCCAAGAAGATCCTAATTTTGCCATTGAATCAATAAATGAAATAATATTAAAATTGGATAAAGAAAATATTGATTTAGAAATACTAACCATTTATAATAATTATAAGTCTAAGATATTTTCCAATTATTTTAGAGAATTAATTTATAATATTGAACATTGTATCCATCACCAAGCAATAATTAAGATAGGTTTAGAATCCTTGAATATTAAACTTGAAAATGAAAATTTTGGGATGGCAAAATCTACAATTCAATATAAGAAAGAATGTGTACAGTAAGTTTTATCAGGTCGAATAATAAAATAATCATAACCTCAAATCGTGATGAAAATATTAAACGACCTGATGCAATTCCCAATCAAAAGGAAAAAATAGGAAATCTAGATTATTTTTTTCCAAAGGACCCTCAATCAAATGGAACCTGGTTTATCATAAATAATCTTGGGAATGCATTCGTATTATTGAATGGCGGAGAATTCAAACATATCTACAAGCCCCCCTATTCAAAAAGTAGAGGATTGATTTTAAAAGAATTAGCTACTAGTCAAAATATAATCGATCATTGGAATTCCATAGACTTATTTAATATCGAACCTTTTACAATCATTGCCTTTTTTCAAAATAAACTCTTCCAATTAAGATGGAATGGCGATCATAAATCTTTCCAAGAATTAAATTCTGAAATTCCTCATATTTGGTCTTCCTCTACCCTATATTCTCCTGAAATTTCCTTGAAAAGGAAAACCTGGTTAAAAGAATTTCTTCCCAATTTAAGTACTGATTGTCCAGATAAGGATTTATTGGAATTTCATACAAAAACAATGTCTTCTGATAAAATAAATGGTTTAATGATTAATAGAAATGAAGAAATTTTAACGAAGAATATTACTCAGTTTGTTTCTGATGGCTTAAATTTAAAATTAATTCACTTAGATTGTATCCATAATACTCAAACTGAATTAATTGAAAAAATCCTATGAAAATCTGGTGGCATAAATTTAGGAATTGGGAATATTGGTCGATGTATCTTGTTTATTTTCCAACTTTTTGGTTTTGGGTTTTACAAATGCTTCGCTTTAGATCTTTTAAATTTTATCAATATTCCAATCCTGCTATCATCAATGGCGGATTTTACGGGGATAGTAAAATGGATATTTATCGACTTTTACCCTGCAACCTTTATCCTAAAACAATAAAAATCCTTGAAGAGGAAATTCAAAATCTTACTATTCAAAATATTTCAAAGGATTTTCATTTCCCTTGTATTGTAAAACCAGATATTGGTTGTAGAGGGATTGGGGTTCAAAAGGTTCATTCTTTTCAAGAATTAATGGATTATGCAAGTATTTTGAAAAAGGATTTTTTAATCCAAGAATTAATTGATCTTCCTCAAGAATTAGGACTTTTTTATGTTCGTTTTCCGAATCAAGAAAAAGGGAAAATATTAGGAATAACTTTAAAAAAATTTCTGACTATTCAAGGTGATGGAATTAAAACAATTGAGGAATTATTAAAACTGGAACCTCGTTTTGAAATTCAAATTCCTAAACTAATGAATCAAATTGATTTAAAGGAAATTCTGAAAAATGGAGAAGAAAGATGTTTGGTTCCTTTTGGTAATCATAATCGGGGTACTCAATTTTTGGATGGTTCGCACCTAATTTCCCCAAAACTTAATAATACCTTTGATAACTTACTAGGAAAAATTGAGGGTTTTTATTTTGGAAGATTGGATATCCGATTTAATTCTTTTGAGCAATTAGAAAGAGGTGAAAATTTTAAAATTATTGAATTAAATGGAGCAAAAAGTGAACCAACTCATATTTATGATCCTTCCTATTCTTTTCTTCGTGGTCAAAAGGAAATATTTCGTTATCAAATTATTATGACAAAGATTATTCGAATATCTAAATCTTTATCTATTTTTAATAAGTCAATTTAAACAGATGAAAAGATTTCAGCCTAAGATTGGTTTAGAATTGGTAATTCCTTTAGCAGTGATACTTTTAGGAACCCTGGCCCTATTAATTTATCCTCAGCCAATTTGGCCAGGAATTCTGATTATTCTTTTGGTTTCAAGCTTTATAATCTATTTATTTTCCAATACGTATTATTTGATTGATCAAACTAATTTGATAATTCATTCAGGTTTTTTATATCATGTAGTAATACCTATTAAAGAAATTAGAAAAATTGAGCCAACGGTTAGTCCATTATCCTCTCCAGCTTTATCTCTAAGCGGAAGATTAGAGATACATTATGGTAAATGGGATTCCATAATTATTGCTCCTAAAGAAAAACAAGAATTTTTGAATGAAATTAATAAAATAAAATTACCAATATGAAAATAAACCCATATATCCACTTTCCTGGAAATGCTGAAGAAGCTTTTAATTTATATCAATCTGCTTTAGGAGGTGAAATTATCGAATTAATGCGATTTAATGATATGGGACCTAATCCCAATATTCAAGAACATGAATTGAATAAAATTGCGCATATTGCTTTAAAAATAGCTCCTGATCAAGTTTTAATGGGTTCTGATGTACCTAAATTTATGGGGGATTTTAATTTGAAGGAAAATAGGTCAAAAATTACTGTTTCAACTAATTCAAAGGAAGAGTCCGACAGAATCTATAAAATATTAAGTAATAAGGGTGAAATCGAAATGCCTATCGGAGATAGTCCTTGGGGTTCTTATTTTGCCATGTTTCGAGATCAATTTGGAATTGAATGGATGATTGAATTTCGTTATAATTAAAATTTGATTTATAATTTTAAAATTATAATTTTAAATATTTCTAACCATTAAAATTTACAGTTATGAATTACTTTCTTTTAGCTTTTTCCAATTATTTCAATTTTTCCACAAGATCACGAAGAAAAGAATATTGGTATTTTGTTTTGTTCTCCATCATTTTTGGAGTGTTTTTTTCCTTAATGGATAAATTTTTTAATTTACCCAAAGTTATCTTTTACGAGATAAAAAATGTGCCAATTTTTGATTTTGGATTATTATATTTTCTATTTTTTATCTTTACTTTTATTCCTTCTATTTCTTTAGGAGCAAGAAGATTGCACGATATTGGAAAATCTGGTTGGTGGCAATTATTAAATTTTATCCCGATAATAGGTTGGATAGTTTTATTTGTTTGGGCTATTACTGAAGGTGAATTTGAAGATAATGAATGGGGAATTAATCCCAAAAAAATTACTAAACACTTTTAGTATCCAATAAAAAGAATCGGAGAAGGAATAGCTTATACTCAGCAAACATTCCTCTCCGATTCTAATATTCTTCGATTCTCCGATTCTAATATTCTTCGATTCTCCGATTCTAATATTCTAAATTCTAATAT
>CAZVFE010000017.1:0-29656 GCA_964626405.1 uncultured Cytophagales bacterium
GCTACTAAAAGCCAAGCTACGAAAATTACGGGAACTAAAATCATCCAAATAAGGGATTTAACCTCATGTTTTAAGTGCATGAATTCACCAACAATGTAAAATGCTTTCACGATTGTCATGCCTGAGAAAATAGCTACTCTTAATCCATTTGCTGGCATAGTAAAAGCAATGATGAATTCAATTGCTGTAAGTATTAATAAGATCCAGAATGTTTTCCAAATTGCTTTGGTTTGAGGTTCTTGGACCATGTTTTCATTATTGTCATTTGACGCGTGCGCTGCCATAACTTGTATATTTATTATTTTTTAAATCGAAAATTAAACTAGGTAGAAGAAGGTAAAAACGAATACCCATACAAGGTCTACAAAGTGCCAGTATAGTCCAACTTTTTCAACCATTTCATAATGTCCTCTACGGTCATAAACACCAGTAGCAGCATTAAAGAAAATGATTACATTAAGGATTACACCGGAGAATACGTGTGTTCCGTGGAAACCTGTAATAAAGAAGAATAAATCTGCAAAAGCAGGTGGGCCATAAGGATTACGCGTTAAATTTGCACCCTCGATTGGCGTCCATACTCCATCTATTAATTGTTTAGCTGCCAATGATAAATCTTCAGGACCGTGGATAAAGTGAGTCCATTCCCAAGCCTGAGAGCCTAAGAAGGTGAAACCACCGATGATTGTCCAAAGCATCCATTTTTCAACATCAGCTCTATCTTTTCTATGGCCTGCTTCTACTGCAAGAACCATGGTAACAGAGGATGCAATTAAAATGAAAGTCATGATACCTACGAAAACAAGAGGTAATGACATACCATGAAGGAAGGGAACTGCTTCAAATACTTTTTCTGGAATTGGCCAGTGGGTAGTAGCGAAATAGAAGTCCTCTGGTGAACCTACCCAAGCAGGTTGACTGAAACGGATCATACCGTAGCTAATCAACAATGCTGAGAATGTAAAGGTATCAGACAATAGGAAGAACCACATCATCAATTTTCCATAACTGGCTTTTAATGGTTCAGAACCACCTAACCATGATAGTTTTTCGGGAACGTTTGGGGTCGCGTGTGCAACAGACATTTTCTTTAATCTTAATTGTTATACAATAAAAATACGAATAAGTAAACCCACAGCAAATCTAAAAAATGCCAATAGGTTGTACAAATTTTAATTTGGGTCAATGCTTTTGCATTAATTTTAAACTGGAAAGCGGCTACAAGAGCGAATAATAGAACTACTAGTCCGGACACCAAATGGAGTCCATGAATTCCAGATAATACATAAACAAAAGAACCTGAAGGATTTCCGACGAAGTAGACATTCATTTCTACTAATTGCTTCCATCCGTAGAATTGCATTATTAAAAATGTAATTCCAAGTGCAAAAGTAATAGAAATACTTGTTTTTAGTGCATTAAATTGGTCTTTTTTTGCAGAATTTAATGCAAAATGCATTGAAATGCTACTTAGGACAAGGATTACGGTAGAATAATAGAATAAATCTGGTAATTGGAATTCGACCCAATTCCCTTCAGCTTTTCTTACAAGGTAGGCTGAAGTAAATGCTGCGAAGAGCATTAGGATCGATACAATAAACAACCACATGGTAAACACTTTTGGGTTTACGGATCTGGTTGGAGCGGGTTCGATATAATTTTTGTTTGCCATATTATAATTTGTCAAATAAGAAAGCGATTTGTACGATAGGTAAATATAAGAAAGAACCGAACATCATCCATTTTGCGGATTTATCGGTTGGTTTCATCATAAGATAGAAGGTTTGTCCGAGGAATAAGATACTTGCTATTACTGCAATGATAGCGGAGTTTATGCCTGTCATATGCAATAAGTAAGGGACAAACGCGAGAGGAACGAGAAACAGCGTATAAATCATGATGGTGAAAGCTGTTTTCAAGTTTTTCTTTCCTTCATTTGGGAGCATTCTAAATCCTGCTTTTTGGTAATCATTATCTGCTACCCAGGCGATTGCCCAGAAGTGAGGGAATTGCCAGAAGAATTGGATAGCGAAGAGGATACCAGGTTCCCAGCCGAATGAGTTTGTGGCAGCGAGCCATCCAATCATTGGGGGAAAGGCTCCGGGAAAAGCTCCTACAAAAACGGAAATTGGTCCTACTTTTTTCAAGGGGGTGTAGACATAGCCGTAGAGGATATAGGATAATAATCCAATACCTGCTGCTTTTATATTGAATGCCAATAATAATCCGATCGCTAAAATGGCCATGATCCATCCGAAATATTTGGCCTGATTAGGGCTTAGATTGGCTGTTGGAAGGGGTCTTTTAGCGGTTCTTTTCATCAGGGCATCTGAATCAATTTCTTTTAATTGGTTCACGATATTGGCTGCCCCTGTAAGTAGGAATCCTGCGATTGAAATATGCAAGATGCCCAAAATATCTGGGGAATTTGGATGGGCTAGAATATATCCAAATGTACCAGAGAATGCAACTGTTGCTGATAATCTGGTTTTAAGTAATTTGATATATTCTTTTGTCTTATTCATATTGAGTTGTAATTAACATTTTCAAATGTAAGCCTAGGGCTAAAAGAGATAATGTTAAATGGATTGGTTGGGTTCCAATTGGCAAGGAAAAATAGGCCATTAGAATTCCAGTTAAAATTGAAATACCCAATAAGGTAAATACGCCAATTAGGTAATTTTTAATAATCTTATTTGATTTAAACTTAAACCAAAGTAAAAGGTTTGCAATTATCAAAAGCCAGGTTGAACTTCTATGAACGATATAGATAAAGTCAAGGTTTTCGATCCAAAGGTTCTTTTGATTTTCTCCTAATTCGATGATTACATGATCCATATTTTCTCTTACTTGGGTGCCTGTAATAATTTGGAAGGCTACCAAAATTAGATTGATAAGGATGATACTTTTTTCTTGTTTTGTTAAAATAATTTTTTCTTGGTTGTGGTGGATTGCTTTTAAAAGGAAGAACAAAACGGCGATTGTAAGAACCATATGGGCAGTTACCACGCCAGGGAGTAAAAATGAATCAACCACATATTTTCCTAAAACTGCATTCGCTAGCACAAAAAACAGTGCTAAAAATGAATATAATCCAGTTTTTCTATCTTTTTTAAATCCTAAAATACAGGTGATTAGCATGGCTAAACCAGTTAAAGCTCCAAGTAATCTGTTTAGGTATTCAATCCAGGTTTTTACCGGATTAAATGCAATTTCACCGTGTAATTTTTCTTTATAAATTTCTTGGTAATTCAATGGAAGTTGGGATTCTTCTGTGGGAGGAATAATTCGTCCGAAGCAAGTTGGCCAATCTGGGCAACCCATGCCGGAGCCTGTGCTTCTAACGATACCACCTGCAAGAACGAGGAGGTAAAGTATGGTAAGTGTAGCTAGACTGAATTTTTTAAATCCCATGTGAAAAAAAAAGGTGCATCTAAAACTTCTGAGTCTTTGGATGCACCTTTTGTTAGTTTGTTTTATTATCTGTTATAGCTTTCGTTTTGTGCATCTAACAAACCTTCTATATCTTTTTCCTTTTTCATTTCTTCATTTTCTTCTGGAAGATTTGATTCAGGAGTAGCAGAGAAAGGTACATTTTGAGGGATGAAATCTACTGCAGAACCTGGCTTAGAATAATCATAAGGCCAACGGTAAACCGCAGGGATTTCTCCAGGCCAGTTTCCATGTCCTGGCTCTACTGGTGTAGTCCATTCTAATGTATTTGATCTCCATGGATTTTCTGTTGCCTTTTTACCTCTAAACATTGAGATAAAGAAGTTGAAGAAGAAGATAGCTTGAGCTGAGAAAGTAATAATAGCAGCAATAGAGATAAACATATTTAAATCTGTAAATGCTGCTTCGGAATTATTTCCTAAAGCTGTGAAAGAATAATATCTTCTTGGGAATCCGGCGATACCAGTATAATGCATTGGGAAGAATACGCAATAAACACCTACGAAAGTTAACCAGAAGTGAATATAACCTGCAGTTTTATTCATCATTCTACCAAACATTTTAGGATACCAATGGTAAACCCCAGCCATTAATCCGAAGAAAGAGGCAGCACCCATTACAAGGTGGAAGTGAGCCACTACGAAATAGGTATCGTGTAAGTTAATATCAAGTGCAGAATTACCAAGGATAATACCAGTAACACCACCTGAGATGAATAATGATACTAAACCTATGGAGAATAACATTGCAGGAGTAAATACTAAATTACCTTTCCAAAGAGTGGTAATATAGTTAAATGCTTTCACTGCTGATGGTACTGCAATGATTAGCGTTAAGAACATGAATACAGAACCTAGGAATGGATTCATACCTGTAACGAACATATGGTGAGCCCATACGATGAAAGCTAGGATGGTAATACCCATGATAGAACCGATCATTGCTCTATACCCGAAAATTGGTTTTCTTGCATTTGTTGCAATGATTTCAGAGGTCATACCTAGAGCTGGTAATAATACGATATATACCTCTGGGTGACCTAAGAACCAGAATAAATGCTGATAAAGGATAGCAGAACCTCCAACATTTGGAAGAGCCTGACCTTGAATATAGATTTCAGATAGGTAGAACGAAGTTCCGAAAGATCTATCAAAAATTAATAATAATGCTGCTGATAACAATACTGGGAATGAAAGTAAACCTAATACTGCAGTGAAGAAGAATGCCCAAATTGTTAAAGGTAATTTGGAGAAAGTCATTCCTCTTGTTCTTAAATTAATAACCGTAGTAATATAATTGATACCACCCATTAAAGATGATACAATAAAGAAGGCCATTGCGATTAACCACATGGTCATACCTGTTCCTGATCCTGGCATAGCCTGAGGAAGAGCAGAAAGAGGAGGATATACAACCCAACCACCTGAAGCTGGTCCTGTTTCTAGGAATATAGAAGAGAACATTATTACAGAGGAAAGGAAGAAGAACCAATAGGATAACATATTGATAAATCCAGAAGCCATATCTCTTGCACCAATTTGAAGAGGAATCAAGAAATTGGAGAAAGTTCCGGACAAACCAGCTGTTAATACAAAGAATACCATGATAGTACCGTGCATCGTTACTAATGCCAGATAGAATTCTTTATCTAATTTTCCTGATTCATCAATCCAGCCACCCAATACTGGTCTCAACCATTCAAGATCCATATTAGGGAAACCTAATTGTAAACGGAAGATTACAGACATTGCACCTCCGATGAAAGCCCAAAGGATACCAGTAATTAAATACTGTTTTGCAATTGTTTTATGATCTTCTGAGAAAATATACTTTCTAATAAAACCTTGCTCATGGTGGTGATCATCATGATGATCATGTACATGAACTTCTTCTACTGATGTTATGGCTGTCGACATAGTATATTAATTTAAATTTTATTAATTCATTGATAAATTTGCTTCTTCTGTAACCTCAATTCCTGCGTATTTAGCAGCTTGAGATTTTAGTCCTGCAGGTACTTTTTCGATATATTCAGGATTCATTGTTAAGAATGGGATTTGTTCATTTTTCCATTTTTCAAAATCCTCTGGTTCATCAACAAAGACTGTGATTGCCATACCGAAGTGACCTCTTCCACAAATTTCAGTACAATTCAATTTATAGTTAAAATCATTATTTCCTAATTTAGCTCTCATTTCATCTGTTGAAATGTCTGGAGTGAACCAGAATTTTGTTGGCATACCTGGAACTGCATCCATTTTTACTCTTTGGTAAGGAAGATAAACAGAGTGAAGTACGTCTTGAGCTTTAATTTTTAATAGAACTGGTTTTCCTTTTGGTAGGTGTAATTCATTGGAAGTAAAATCATCGAATGAATTTTTATCCGTATAGTCAATACCAATTGAATTGATATCATCAATTAATTTATAGTTTGCATTTCCTAATTGATTATCGTCATTTCCTGCGTATCTAACATACCAACCGAATTGGTGGCCAGTAATTTCGATTACAACTGCATCATCTGGAGCTTGAGAAGTAATATCTCTCCAAGTTCTCCAACCTGTGAATACAAGTATTGCCATTACGATAGCCGGGATGATTGTCCAGATAATTTCCAATTTATGGTTTACTGGGTAGAAAGTAGCCTTTCTATCTTTGTTATATCTATAACGGAAGGCAAAGAATAATAACAAGGTATTGGTAAAGAAGAATGCAGCAGTAACAATTCCCATGGAAATCCAGAACATACTATCTGTTTGTTTTCCATGAATTGAGGCTGCTTCTGGTAAGAAGTCTGGTTGTGAATGTAAAAAAGACCAAGTTCCACCAATAGTTCCAAATAACCAGAATGCAATGAATAAAATTGCATTTAAATTGTTTGAACCATCTACAATACTGTCTTCATCAGTTTTCTCTTGTTTTTTAAGAGATGAGTTTAATTTTAAACTTTTGCTTATTACAGCTACAGCTAAAACTAAAAATACAACGGATAATAAACCTACTATATAATTCATAAAATTAGTTTTTCAAATTGTATTAAATATCGTGATGTAAAGCTTCCTCTAATAAAGGATGATTTTTTGCCACTAAACTTGTTTTCGTTAATTCATCGGATACTACATAAATGAAAGCAGAAATAAACATTGCTAACATTCCAAATTCTACTAAACCGTATCCTCCGTTTGGACCTAAAACACCTGGCATAATCATTTGGTAGAAATCGATATAATGACCACCTAGGATAAGCACACAGGTAATTTTAAGGAAAATTCTAGTTCTTTTGGCGTCTCTAGTCATCAGAACTAGTAAAGGCATTAAAAAGTTTAAGAAAACATTTAAAATTTCTGAAGTTTTATAAATTTTTCCATGACCTTCCCATCTTTCTAAGAAATAGATAGTTTCTTCTGGAAGGTTAGCATAGTAAATTAACAAGAATTGAGAGAACCATACGTAAGTCCAGAAAATAGAGAATGCAAACATGAATTTACCTAGATCGTGTAGGTGGTTTTCGTTTACATATTCCATTAGGCCTTTATCTTTAAGGTAAAGGATGGTTAAGGTGATTGTAGCTAAACCAGTTACATGCCATGAGGAGAACATATACCAACCAAACATGGTAGAGAACCAGTGAGTATCGATAGACATTACCCAATCCCAAGCAGACATTGAGGAGGAGATACCCATGATAACGATGAAAGCAGTACCGATTTTCACCATTGATCTAAAGTGGCTTTCACCACCTAATAAATCTTCTTCCATAGATTTTTTTCTCATTGCTCTCCATAGGATTAACCATGCAGCGAAATAAGCTACCATTCTAATGGCGAAGAAGGTTTTATTTAAATATCCTGATTTTCCAGCGATGATACTATCATAATGTTCGCTTGCTGGATCAGTAATTCCATGGTGTAACCAATGGAAGATAACATCACCTTTGAAGATAAAAACCAATAATAAAATTGGGAAAGTAACGAAAAGGAATTTTGGGAAAGCCTCAGGAACTCTTTTAAGACCTGCAGACCAACCAGCTTGTGCTAGATATTGGATAGCAACGAAGAACATTCCTATAACAGCTATACCTGTAAAGAAAACTCCGTTTAACCAAAGGTTAGCCCAAACTCTATTCATCCAGTCGAAATGTGAATCTGGTTGATGAGATACTGCTCCACCGGAAAGCATTTCGCCTCCTTCATGTGCAGCTTCAGCCGCCTCGTGTCCTGCTGATGCTGCTTCGTGTCCTGCTGCTGCTACTTCATGATGTCCACCACCTTGCGATAGTAAATACATTCCAATTAGTAATGCAACTAGTCCAACGAAGAATCCGATGATAACTCTCTTTTTGCCTTCCGCTGAGAATTCAAAGTATTCTTCAACGTTTGCTGGGGAAAATTTTGAATGACCCGCCATTTTATCTTTCTTTTTTGGTTTTTAATCTAAATTATTGTTTTTGTAATTCGTGTACATAAAGTACAATTTTCCAACGATTTTCTGGAGTGATTTGTGAACCATGTGGCCACATTCTTCCTTTTCCATGCGTAATTACGTGGAAAATATGTCCATCGTTAAGATCTTTCAAAGCATCAGAAGAATAGATAGGTACACCTTTGTAGATTTTACCTACAGCACCATCTCCTTTTCCTCCTTCTCCGTGGCAATGCTGACAGAATCTTTCGTATTGGATTCTACCTGCCTCGATATTTTCTGGAGTAGCTTCTAGTGGGTTAGACAATACATTTTCGGATGTAGTCATTTCACCACTTTTAATTGTTCTAGAGATTAAATCTTGTTTTAAGAATGCTTCGTTTAATTCTTGGGAATCTGCATATTTCTTTTGAGGAACAGTACCTTTTACGGGTTCTCTCATATTTAATCCGTTAGGATTAATGGTATTTAATTCTCCTTCAGTTTGGGTTAATGGCTCATATGCAACTGAATGATACATATTAGGAGCGAATTCGGTTCCTGTATCATTTGGATTTTTTCCACATGAAGTTAGAATTCCTAAAATTGCTCCAGCCAATACTAATTTTTTCATATACTGAGACATTATTCTATGTTTCTTTTTCAATTCTAATTATTTTACCTCGATTGCACCTGATTTTTTCAAGGCTTCACCTATATCTTCTTTTGATACTTTGTTTTGGTCTAAATTGATTGCCATTACGAATTTATCATCGGTGATTCTTAAGTCGTGTAAATCAGCTTTTTTACCAGGGTAAAGTCCATTTGAAATTAAGAAGGTAGTAACCATACCAAAGGCAGTGATTAAAATTGTTCCTTCAAAAGAGATTGGTATCCAGTCTGGTAATGCAAAGAAGTCTTTACCACCAATAACCATTGGCCAATCAAATACCATGGTATAATTGATTAGGGTGAATGCCAGAGAAAAACCAAGTACTCCAAACATAAATGCTGCTACTGGAATTCTTGTTCTTGGATGGCCCACTGCTACATCTAGACCATGGATAGGGAAAGGAGTATATACTTCCTCAATTTTGATGCCTTTCGACTTGATTTCTGTTACTGCGTGTAACACTTCGTCTTCGTCATCGTAAATCCCTAAGATATAATTTTTTGAATCACTCATGTTTATAAATCTAAAAATCTATAATTCTATTTTTTCTTTTTATGTGGATAATTTGAAGATACTCCCTTCATCACTGCTTTTACTTCAGCCATATTGATAACTGGTAGATATTTAGCAAATAAGAAGAATAGAGTAAAGAATAAACCAAATGAGAATATATAATCTCCGATATCATACATTGTTGGAGAGAACATTGCCCATGAAGATGGTAAATAATCTCTATGTAATGAAGTTACAATGATTACAAATCTTTCAAACCACATACCCACGTTTACTACTACTGATAAGAAGAATGAAATGGTAATACTTGTTCTTACTTTCTTGAACCAGAATAATTGTGGAGAAATTACATTACAGGTCATCATCATCCAATATGCCCACCAATAAGGTCCAAATGCTCTATTTAAGAAAGCATAGGATTCGAATTCAACACCTGAATACCAAGCGATAAAGAATTCTGTCATATAAGCGATACCTACAATAGAACCTGTTACCGTAATAATGATATTCATTAATTCAATATGTTCCATTGTGATATAATCCTCTAAATGAAATACCACACGTGTAATCAATAATAAGGTTTGTACCATGGCAAAACCAGAGAAAATCGCTCCTGCCACGAAATATGGAGGGAAGATTGTAGTATGCCATCCAGGAATTACAGACGTTGCAAAGTCCATGGATACAATTGTATGTACTGAAAGTACTAGGGGAGTAGAAATACCTGCTAAAATTAAAGAAACATATTCGTATCTAGCCCAAGTTTTTGAAGATCCGTTCCATCCTAAAGAGAAGAAACCATACATCATCTTGGAAATTTTAGTAGTAGCTCTATCACGGATAGTTGCTAAATCGGGTACTAATCCCATGTACCAGAATAATAATGATACAGATAAATAAGTAGAAATAGCGAATACGTCCCAAACTAATGGCGAGTTAAAGTTAACCCATAAAGAACCAAATGTATTTGGAAGAGGTAATGCCCAATAGAATAACCAAGGACGACCCATATGCGCTAAAATGAAAGAAGCTGCACAAAGTACGGCAAAGATTGTCATTGCTTCTGCAGAACGGTTGATGGAAGTTCTCCATTTCTGGCGGAACAATAATAGTACGGCAGAGATTAAGGTACCTGCGTGACCAATACCTACCCACCATACGAAGTTGGTGATATCCCAAGCCCAACCGATTGTTTTATTAAGACCCCAAACTCCGATACCTTCCCACCATGTCCAGAACAAACAATAAGCTCCGTAAGCTAATACTGCTGCGGAAATTCCGAAAGCAATTTTCCATTCTTTAGTTGGTGCTCCTTCTACTTGTTTACAAATATCTTCTGTTACATCAGAGTAGGACTTCCCACCAGTTACTAAAGGTACTCTAACGGATGATACTACGTGCGACATATTAATTATTATTTTTATTTCTAACTTTTGATAAATAAGCGATATTTGGTGCTACATTGATTTCTTCAATTACACCATAAGCTCTTCCTTCGCGTTCTTCAGACAATAATTTTGAAATTGCTGAGTTTGGATCATTCTTATCACCAAATGTAATTGCATTGGTAGGACAAGTCTGAGCACAAGCTACTTGAATTTCTCCATCGATTGGTCTTCTTTTCTCTTTTTTAGCATTCAATTTTCCTTCTTGGATTCTTTGAACACACATAGAGCATTTTTCCATTACCCCTCTAGAACGTACTGTAACATCTGGGTTCAATACCATTCTTCCTAAGTCGTTGTTGAAATGGAAATCAAATTCATCTGTTTGATAATATCTAAACCAGTTGAATCTTCTTACTTTATAAGGACAGTTGTTCGCACAATATCTTGTACCGATACATCTGTTATAAGTCATTTGATTTAATCCTTCAGTAGAGTGAGTAGTTGCTAATACTGGACATACTGTCTCACAAGGAGCGTTGTCACAGTGTTGGCATAACATTGGTTGGAAAACAACTTCTGGATTATTGGAAGCTACTTCTAAGCCTTGTAAATCTTCTACTTCTGCATCTGATGAATAATAGCGGTCTATTCTCATCCAATGCATTTCTCTTCTATTTATTACCTCTTGTCTACCTACTACAGGTACGTTGTTTTCAGCAGAACAAGCCACTACGCAGGCAGAACATCCAGTACATGAGTTCAAGTCAATTACCATTCCCCAATGATGGTTATTGTAATTATGACCATTCCATAATGAAATATCTGTTGCTTTTTTCTTGCCTTCAGCAGTAGTAATTTCAGGAATATGTCTTCCTGCTTGAGGATTTTTTACGAATTCAGCTAATACGGTTTCTTGAATAACTGCCTCACGAGCCATTACAGTATGGTGCGTTTGAGTTTGAGCAATTTTCTTTTCCTCACCAGTTTTTTCAATACTTACTCCATTTGTACAAGAACCTACACATGCTCCATTCTTTTCAGAAATGAAAGGGTAGGCATTTGCACCAACACCATCTGCAGATTTTCCTGCATTCGTTCTACCATAACCGATAGCAATGGCAATTGTATTATCTGCTTGTCCTGGTTGTACTAAAACCGGTAATTCAACCGAGTAGCCATTTCCAGAAACTTTAACTACATCATCTTGTTTTAAGCCTAATTCACTAGCAGTAATTTGCGATACACTAGCATAATTATCCCAACATGCTTTTGAAACTGGCTCTGGGAATTCCTGTAACCATGGATTATTCGCCTGAGAACCTGTTCCTAATCCTACTTTTTCATAAATGGAAATTTCCAATCCTTCATTAGAAGCTTTGTATCCAGATGATAAAGCAGAAGCAATTTCTGATAGATTTACATTCGGACTTGCTGAGGATACAGCAGTATTTGAACCGTATACACCATCATGTAATAAACCATTCCATCCTGCATCATTTAAATTGGCTTTTGATTTCCAATTATTTTTTAAATATGAAGCATAATCAGCATCTTTACCAGCCCAAGTTAAGAAACTAGCTTGTGCCTGACGCGTTTTGAAAATAGTTGAAATTGCAGGTTGACTTAAAGAATAATAACCTGATTTAGGTTCTGCATCGTTCCATGATTCTAAATAATGAGAATCTGGTGCAATATAATTACATAAAGAAGCAGTTTCATCTGCTCTTTCATTCGTAGCAATTGATAATTGAGCTTTTTTAATGCCATCAGCTATTTTCGCTCCCATTGGGTGATTATAAACTGGGTTTGCATTATAAAAGATTACAGCAGCAATATTTCCAGCAGTTAAATCAGCAATGAAAGAATTCATTTCTGAATCAGAACCCTGACGGTAGTTTACATTCACACCTGTATTAATGGTAGAACCATAAGCTCCAACTAACTGGTTGATTGCAACAACTAATTTTTGTACTTGAGGATCATTCGAACCAGAAACAACGATTGAAGCTCCTTTTGAGGATACTAAATCTTTTGCTGCCTCTGCTAATTTCTCAATTTTAAGAGATGGCGTATCAATTGCAGAAGCTCCTGATAATTTTGCTACCTCATTATATAAAGCTGCAACAACTAAACCTTCTTGCGATGGCTTATAAGTTGCTCTATAATCTGCATTCGCTCCAGTATTGGATAAAATTGTTTCGAATTGGTAATGACGAGACATTGTCTTCTTGCCTTCAGCAGAAGAACTTACTTTTCTTGTTTCTGACCATTGTCTAGCAAATTCAGTAGGAGCAATCCATGTTCCTAAGAAATCAGCCCCAATACTTACAATTGTATTTGCTTTACTGAAATCAATTTCTGGTAAATTTCCACCATGTGCAAGACTTAAACCATATGCTGAATTAGCATCATAAGCGATATGCTTGGTAGTAGGATATTTAGAAGCAAAATCAGCAATTACTTTCTTCGTAGTAGGAGAAAGAATCGTATTGGATACAATTCTAATTTGTCCACCACTTGCAGAAATAGAATCTAATTTTGTAATAATATTTTTGTCTAAATTCGCCCAATCGGTTGATTTACCACCATCTTGCGGACCTTTTAATTTCTCATTGTCGTACAAACTTAAAACAGAAGCTTGCGCTCTTGCTGAAATACCACCTTGAGTAATAGGGCTCAATTTATTTCCTTCAATCTTGATAGGTCTACCTTCTCTTGTTTTTACCAAAACAGAAGCATACTCACCACCATCAATAAATGTTGAAGCATAATAGTTGGCAATTGTTGGGTCAACATCCAATGGTTTGTTGATATAAGGGATAGCATTTTTTACTGGTGCCTCGCAAGCTGCTAATGATACAGCTGCTACTCCAAAACCTAACATTTTTAGGAAGTCTCTACGATGAGATCCTCCTCCATCTACGATTGAATCGCCTTTAGAATCATTTTCAGAAGGCATTGATCCAAATTCATTGTGGATGTTTTTTACAAAAGATGTTTCGTTTTTAAGCTCCTCAACCCCTTTCCAATACCGCTTGTTCGAATTTTCCATATAATCTTTTCTTATTCAGAATAATTTATTCAAATATTATTAATAGTGACATTTAGAACATTCTAGTCCTCCGATGTTTTTCACTTTCATTGGTTCTTTACTAGAAGCATTGTGAATTTCAACAAGCTTGTCATAATAAGCATTACCTGCTGCATTCACATCAGTCTGACGGTGACAGTCAATACACCATCCCATTGTTAAAGAAGAACGTTGTTCTACTACTTCCATTTTCTGGATATCACCATGACAGTTAGAACAATCTAATCCTCCAACATTTGTATGTTGGGAGTGATTGAAATAAGCTAAGTCTGGAAGATTATGTACACGAACCCATTTAATTGGTTCATTCTTTTCTATTGCAGTATAGATTTTTTGAATTTCTGGTGATTCTCTTTTGATTTCATTATGGCAGTTCATACAGATATTCGCTGATGGAATATTTGCAGAGCGCGACATATAAACACCTGTATGGCAATAATTACAGTTTATTTGATTGTCCCCTGCATGTAATTTATGAGAGAATTTAATAGGTTGCTCTGGAGCATATCCTTGGTGAATACCAACTCCATAAGCCGCATCAATTGTTTCTTTCGTTCCAACGAACAAAACAATAATGATTAGCCAAGTTCTAGCTGTAGAATTTGCGGATAATTTCTTTAAATTTTCTGCACAAGTTGCTAGGAAAGAAGATTCCCCTTCCTTCGGTTCTTGTCCAGCTAATTTAGATAAGGTATTTACAATTGATAATAAAGCAATTAATACTAAAACCATAATTGCCAATAAACCAATTAATAAAATTTCTAAGGTACCACCAAGACCATTTCCTCCATCTCCACCACCTGCAGCAGCAGTTGCTACTGGAGCGGCAGCGGCAGCAGCGGCATCAGCCTCATTTGCCTCATTAATGTAAGAAAGTATGCCTAAAATTTGATCCTCAGAGAAATTCGGATAAGCAGTCATTGCTGCTTTATTGAATTTATTATAAAGATCGTTGGCATATTTATCGCCTGATGCAATAACTTTCTGCGGATTATGTACCCAATTCACAATCCAATCCAAGTCTCTTCTTTCGGTAATTCCCTTTAATCCAGGACCTACTAGAATCTCGTCGTTGTAGTTGTGACAGGCCGCACAGTTATTTTTAAATAGATTTTCGCCTTCAGCAGAATCCTGCGCTGCTGCTTGAAACGTTAATGTAACGGCGAATAAAATTGATAAGACTAAACCTAAGTTTAGTTTGTTTTTGATTTTGCTAAATGAAAACATGTTATATTTCTTCACTTTAATTCAGTTCGCAAAACTACAATTGGATTTCCAAGGATGCAATTTATTTATTTAACTTTTTCATTTTTTTTTCTTTTTTATAAGATTATTTTGAAAAATTCTAAATAAAAGTCGACAATATAGGATTTTTTTTAGTTTGAATTGTATATAAATTTTAGGCAAAAAAAAAGCAGTGAAAAATCACTGCTTTTGAGGCTTCGAGCGGATTCGAACCGCTGTACAAGGTTTTGCAGACCTCTGCCTAGCCACTCGGCCACAAAGCCATTTTGTTTTGCAAAGATAATTAAAAAAATAATTTTTACTCTAAACCCCTCAGGAATTTTTGAACTTTTTTAATTTTTCAATTTTTAACTCAAAGTAAATATTGTGATTTCAGGAGGCATTCCTACTCTTCCTGGATATCCAAGATATCCATAACCACGGTTAACATAAAGTTGTTGATCCCCCTCTTTGTACAATCCAGCCCATTGTTTATAGATATATTGTGATGGAGACCAACGGTGGTCTCCTATTTTCACACCAAACTGACTACCATGGGTATGGCCTGCAAATGCTACTTGAATATCTTTGTACTTTTCCGTTACTTCGGCATTCCAATGAGAAGGGTCATGAGATAATAATAATTTTACCGATGCATCCTCTGTTTTCTCATAGGCCTTTCCTAAATCTCCATACCAAGGAAATCTTCCTACTCCAATATTTTGTACTCCTAGTATGGCTAATTTTTCTCCTCCTTCTGTGAAAATTCTATTTTCATCCATCAATAAATCAAAACCCATAATTTTATGAGCTTCCATTAAATCTTCTAAATTTTTTCTCTTTGCCTCCGGGGATTTCCATGCTACATAATCTCCGTAATCATGATTTCCCAAAGTACTGTATACTCCCAAGGGGGCTTTAAGTTTTCCAAATATTGGAATATAGTCTTTTACCTCATTTGCCTCATTATTCACCAGATCTCCTGTAAAAAATATCATATCAGGCTTTTGGTCTAATAACATTTCTACCCCTCCTTTTACGGCTGTTTTATTGAAAAATGAACCTGAATGGATGTCTGATACCTGTGCAATGCGCATCCCCTTAAATTCCTTTGGAAGGTTTGGTATTTTTAAATTTACTTTTTCTATTCTATAGTCATGCGCTCCAGATATAATCCCATAAGTAAAAGTAACTGCCGGGATTGCTCCTGCCCCCAACGCTAATTTCGAAATGAATTCGCTTCTTGAGATGCTCGTATCAATTTTTTGGTTTGGATTTAACATTTGTTTTGTTTGCAAACCTCCCCATCTAATTAATCTTGTTAGGTCTTCAATTAAAAGAAAAACTACTACAAATAATTTACTGAATACAGAAATCATCACAAAACCTTGCCATAAGACCTTGATGGAATCATTCCAGAAATTTAAAGGTAGAAATCTATAAGTTAATATTCCTCCCAATACTAAAAAGGAGGCTGACCAATAAATTGTATGAATAACCGTTCTAAAATTTGAACTTAAACCTCTTGTTATATTTTTTACAGCACCAAATACGTAATAATCAATTCCAAATAAAAAAAGTAGGAAAATAATTCCTGTGATTGTTCTATTCATTTTTTGTCTTTCATGTAGAAACAATTTAAATTTAAAAAAAGTTTATTATTTTAAAAAAATGAAGGAAATCGTAATTTTCGGGACAGGTTGGCTAGGTCTACCTCTTGCTATCAAATTTGAAAAAGCAGATTCTGAGGTATGGGTTTCTCCTAGACCAAAAACTATTGACTTACCTCCCAAAATTTATCCAATTCATTTCCGTTTTAAACCTGAATTAGAATTTTACCCCCAATTCATGTTTGAAAAACCCATTCAAATATGGACTATCCCCCCTCGAATAAACAGTTTAGAATTAAAAGAATATTTAGGATATTTAGACTTTTGGCTTTCAAAAATTCCAAGGGATAAAAACATTAAAATTGTTTTTACTTCTTCCACCTCTATTTATCCTGAAAATATTGGAGAAGCTAGGGAGGATGCAGCCCTCTGTAATTCTTCCAGCATGTTTGCAGCAGAAGAAATTATTAAGAAATCAGGAATCAATTATTTAATTTTGCGATTAGGAGGTCTAATGGGAGATGACCGTTATCCTGCAAAATATTTTAGTAGAAAAATAATAAAATTAGCGGATTCAAATATCAATTATATTCATCAAAAAGATGCAGTGGATTTTATTTTTGAAGCTGTAAAACAAGATTTGAAAGGAATATATAATTTAGCCGCTCCGATTCATCCAACAAAAAGGGAAATGGCTATTCAGGATTGTGAAAAAAGAAATTTGCCCAAACCTATTCAGTTAATTGGCGGAACAAATAATAAAATTATCAATTCTGAAAAAATAATGAAAGATTTAAATTTGGAATTCTCTTTTCCCAATCCTTTGGACTTTCCTATTCACTAAGTTCTCTTAGGGCTAAATATGCCATCAAACCTGGTCCAATATGCAGGGCTTGTTCATCAATATTAAAGGTTGGAGTATGGACTCCAGAAATAATTCCTTTTTCTTCATTTCTTGTTCCTAAACGATAAAAACAGGCATCTAAATGGTGGGTATAGAAAGCAAAGTCTTCCCCAGCCATCCATAAATCTAAATCTATAACATTTTCCTCTCCCATATATTCAATCGCAAATTCTTTCATTTTCCTAGTAAGCTCTGGATTGTTTTCTAAATATGGATAGCCTCTAACGATTTTAAAGTCACATTTCCCTCCCATAGATTCCACTAATCCAATGGCTAATTTTTCAATTTTTTCTAAGGCCTCTTCTCTCCAATTTTCATCCATGGCTCTAAAGGTTCCTTGGATACTTACTTCATTTGGAATAACATTTGTTGCTCCCAATCCTTCAATTTTTCCAAAAGTTAAGACAGAAGGGAATCTAGGATTTTTATTTCTTGAAATAATTTGCTGCATACTCACAATTAAATGTGAGGCAATTAATATTGGGTCAATACATAATTCAGGCATTGCTCCGTGTCCGCCTTTTCCAATTACTTTAATGTGTAATTCATCTGTGCTTGCCATGTACATTCCTTCACGAAATCCAATTTTACCAACAGGAATATTGGGAGCCACATGTTGGCCCATGATACTTTGCGGTTTCGGATTTTCCAAAGCACCTTCCTTAATCATCATTGTTGCTCCACCTGGGGCTTTTTCTTCTCCTGGTTGAAAAAGTAATTTGACTGTTCCTTCAAATTCATCTTTCAAGGCATTTAATATTTTTGCAGTACCCAATAAAGAGGAAGTATGAACATCATGTCCACATGCATGCATAATTCCTTCATTTTTTGATTTATAGGGGATATCATTTGCCTCCAAAATAGGAAGTGCATCAATATCTGCTCTCAAGGCAGTGATCTTTTTATCTGGATTTTTTCCTTTAACCATGGCCAAGGTGCCCGTATTTGCAATGGAAGTAAAAGGAATTCCCATTTTCTTTAGTTCATTCTGAATAAAAATTTGCGTATTAAATTCTTGAAAAGATAATTCAGGGTTTTGGTGAATATGATTTCTATTATTTAATACCTCATTTGAAATTTCGTGGGCTAGTTTTTTTACTTTTTCCTTGATATTTTCCATTGCTTTCATTCTTTTGGCACAAAAATAATTAATTATTTTACAAAAAGATAATTGTAGACCAGACTTTACTATTGCTTTATATCTTATAAATCCCTAACTTTAAAGACAAGAGATTGAAAGTGGAAGTAGCTGAGAATCAACCCTAAATCTTTTGTATATGAGCCCCCAAAACCCCAAGGTTTTAGTCTTAAATCAAGACTATTCTGCCCTCACTGTTTGTTCCATGCCCAAGGCTTTTTTATTATGTTATTTGAATAAAGCTGAATTGGTCGCTGAATCTTCTGAGAATAAAATCAGAACGGTAAATTCTATTTTCCCCTACCCATCGGTCATTCGCTTAAATAAATATGTCTATTTCCCCTATAAGGGAGTGGTTTTAAGTAGACAGAATATATTTAAAAGGGATAATGGAACTTGTCAATATTGTGGTTCAAAAGATCAATTAACCTTGGATCATGTTCAACCTAAATCAAGGCAAGGCAGAACATCTTGGGATAATTTAATCACGGCTTGTCAGATGTGTAATGCAAAAAAAGGAGATCGAACTCCAGAAGAAGCGGGAATGGATTTAAAAAGAAAACCATTTAAACCATCTTTCGTTATGTTTTTACGAAATTTTTCAGGAATTTTGGATGAGCAATGGTTACCCTTCATTGGAACCAAAATGGAAAAATTTGTTTAAAGAATGGAAATATCCTTTATAGGAGCCGGAAATGTGGCTTGGCATTTATCTAGAGCCTTAGAAAATGCGGGAAATAGTGTGAATGAAATCTTCAGTAGAAATCCAGAGAATGCTCAGGAATTAGCCAGTTTTTTGTTCAAGGCAGATATTCAGGAAGACTTAGACTTTTCCAATTCTCCATCTGAAATTTTCTTTGTTTGTATTCCTGAGTTAGCCTATTCACAGGTATTGCCAGAATTAATTTTACCTGAAAACTCGACCTTGGTTTTAGTAACAGGAACCTATAATCTTTCTGAGGCTTTATTCCAATTTGATCCGAATAGAGAAACAAATGTTCAGGTAGGAATTATTTATCCTTTGCATTCATTTGTCAAAAGAAAAAATATCTCTTTATTGAATGTGCCCTTATTTATTGAAGCTTCTCACCGAGATATGCATGGTATCCTTTTTACTTTGGCCAAGCAAATTTCGAATGTTTTGTATGAGGTAAGTCCGGAAGAAAGAAAAAAAATCCATTTAGCATCCTTATTTTCATCAGAATTTTCTCGATTCCTTTGGGAGCAGTCAAAGTCTTTATTAAAGGATTTGGATTTAGATCAAACCTTATTGGAGCCTTTATTAAAAGCTCAAATTGCTGGATTTATGAATGATGTGCCGCAGGAATTATCTGCTTTAAAAAATCATTATTCAGATGATAATCTTTATTATCAACAGCGGATTATGTTGGAAGGAAGAGAATTACAGGAAATTTATAATCAAATGATTCAAATCATCCGGAATTATTGATAATTAAGAATGATATTTTGTTTTGAAAAACCTACCAAATAAGTAATTTTTTCATTGTTGAAAATATAAAATAAGCTATCTTCTTTTGAATTTCTTTGAATAGTGGAGGGAATATTTTGGTTATTTTCAATTGCATAATCCATCGCATCGATTACCTCCATTAATTTTGGGTCCAAATTTGCTAGCGAAAGGCTTTTTAAATCCCCAGAATAAATATTGACCTTGTATTTTTTCTGAATGGAATCCAAGGAAATAGAATCAGACTTTAAAATTTTTTCAATTTCTTGGCCATATCGGGTTGCCTCTGCTACAATTTCTCTTGGAAGGATTCTTTTCACCTTTCTTAATTCCATTTCTTCTACAGCTTTTGAGGTATCTATTCTTTTTGATAAATCACAAGAGGAAAGAATTATTAGGCAAAATAGGAAAGTAAATAGCTTGTTCATTTTTCTTAGACTACAATTTAAACAGTTAAAATTACTATCTTTGCACCGATTTTTAAAATTTTACTCCATGATTGATCAATTAGAGGCTATAAAAGAACGCTTTAATGAGGTAGAGCAACAAATATCTAGGCCAGAAATCGTTTCTGACCTGAAAAAGTTTACTACCCTAAGTAAAGAGTACAAGGATTTACAAAAAATTGTCAATAAATATCAAGAGTATTCTACAATTTTAGGAAATATCAAAGAGGCGAAAGAAGTGATTGCCACTGAAAAAGACGAAGATTTTAGGGAGATGGCAAAGGCTGAGTTGGATGAGCTTGAACCTAAAAAAGAGGAATTAGAGGAGATTTTAAAAGAAATGCTTATTCCAAAGGATCCGAATGATTCTAAGGATTGTATTTTAGAAATTAGAGCCGGAACAGGGGGTGATGAAGCAGGAATTTTTACAGGAGATTTATTTAGAATGTATCAAAGATTTGCTGAAAACCAAGGCTGGTCTTTTCAAGTAATGGACTATACCGAAGCTTCTTCTGGAGGTTATAAGGAGATGATTTGCTCGGTAAAAGGAGAGGATGTATATGGAAAATTAAAATTTGAATCCGGGGTACATCGTGTTCAACGCGTGCCGGCAACTGAGTCTCAAGGCAGAATTCATACTTCAGCCGCATCCGTAGCGGTATTGCCAGAGGCAGATGAAGTGGATGTTCAAATCAATATGAATGATATTCGTAAAGATACTTTCTGCTCTTCTGGAGCCGGTGGACAGTCTGTAAATACAACTTATTCTGCAGTGCGAGTTACCCATATTCCAACTGGTTTGGTGGTTCAATGCCAGGATGAACGTTCGCAGATAAAGAACTTTGATAAAGCAATGACCGTTTTACGTTCTCGATTATATGAGATAGAACTTGCGAAAAGGAATGCCGAGATTGCTGGAAATAGAAAATCAATGGTAGGTTCAGGAGATCGTTCAGATAAAATTCGTACCTATAATTATCCGCAAGGAAGAGTAACAGACCATAGAATTGGATATACTGTTTATAATCTACCTGTGGTGATGGATGGTGAAATTGAGGATTTTATTGAAAAGTTAAGAATCCATGAAAATGCCGAAAAACTAAAAGAAGGGGAGAATTAAGCTTTTTCCAATCTAAAATAAAATTCAGTTCCCTTGTCGATTTTTGATTCAACCATGATTTTACTACCATGCGCTTGAACAATATGTTTTACAATGGAAAGGCCTAGTCCGGATCCTCCAATTTGCCTTGCTCTACTTTTGTCTACCCGATAAAACCTATCAAAAATTCTTGGTAAATGTTCCGAGGAAATTCCTGGACCATTATCTATTATTTTAATCTGAAAATCTTTGTCCTTTTCAAGAAATTCTACCAAGATTTTCCCATTATCAGAACCATATTTCAAGGCATTTTCAATTAAATTGACTAAAACTTGCTTTATCCTAAGGGGGTCAGCAGAAACAATTATCTCTCCAGAATATCCGGTGGTTTTCATGGTTACATTTCTAGATTTCGCCTTATTCTCCAATTGTTCAAATATATCCAAAACCATTTTTCTAATATCTACAACTTCCTTTTCAATGGTAATGGCACCTGTTTCAATTTGAGAAACGGTTAGTAAATCTTTTACAAGTTCGTCTAAACCATCCAAACTTTTAGCGGCTTTTTCTAAGAATCTTTGACGAATTTCTGGGGATTCATCCGGGTTTTCCAATAGGGTATGAACGAAACCTTGGGCTGAAAAAATCGGTGTTTTTAATTCATGGGAAACATCTGCAAGGAATTCCTGACGATATTTATGAGCTTTTTTAAGTTCCTTTACCTCGTCTTCTTTGGTCGTTAAATAGGAATTTAATTCCGTTTTCAATAATTCAATAGGGTTTCCTTTTTCAATTATTACCTTACGAGGCGAGATATTTATTCGTTTCTTTTTTAGGAATTTAATTTGATCATATAATTTATTTACTTCTTGAAATATCAAATAATCAAGTACAAAGAATGTCAATCCTGAACCAAAAATAAAAATGGAAAGAAAAGCTATTAAAATCGTGAAATTGCTTGCACTTGGAATAAAGGAAATAAATAACGAAGCTATTGCTGCGATAATAAATGCCAAAACAGGGGATAACAAGCGAGGATTTAACATTATGTAAAATTATAAATTTTTATTTTATAATCCTTATCTTTGCATTTTAGAATCCATTTATGAAATTAAATCAATTAAACGCAATTTCTCCGATTGACGGGAGATATTTTGGAAAGACCGATTCTCTTGCACCTTATGTATCAGAATTTGGATTAATTAAATATCGAATTTTTGTTGAAATCGAATATTTTATTGCTCTTTGTGAAATTCCTTTACCAAGTTTGAAGGATTTTCCTGAGGATTTATTTCCAACTTTGCGTTCATGGTATGAAAATATTACGGAAGAGGATGTTGAATGGATAAAGGACAAAGAAAAAATTACCAACCACGATGTAAAAGCAGTAGAATATTTTATCAAACATAAAATGAAGGAATTGAATAGAGGATTGGATTCCTATTTAGAATTCGTTCATTTTGGACTTACCTCTCAAGATATCAATAATACTGCCATCCCTGTTTCATTGAAGCAATCTCATGATGATATTATTTTACCCAAATTATTAATGGTAAAAAACCTATTAAATGATTTAGCAGAACAATGGAAAGATATACCATTATTGGCTCATACACACGGACAACCTGCTTCTCCTACACGTTTAGGGAAGGAAATGAAAGTATTTGTTGAAAGATTGGAGAGACAATTGGAATTATTAGCTCAAGTTCCATTTACTGGGAAATTTGGAGGTGCAACGGGTAATTTTAATGCTCATACCGTAGCATATCCTGAAATTAATTGGGTAGAATTTGCTGGTAATTTATGTGAAAGATTGGGTATAAAAAGATCAAAACTGACTACCCAAATAGAGCATTATGATAATCTTGCTGCTTATTTTGATAATTTGGCAAGAATAAATAATATCTTAATTGATTTCTCTAGAGATATATGGTCTTATATTTCCATGGGATATTTTAAACAAAAAATTAAGGAGGGGGAAATCGGTTCTTCTGCCATGCCTCATAAGGTAAACCCAATTGACTTTGAAAATGCTGAAGGTAATTTAGGATATGCAAATGCAATTTTTCAATTTTTATCTTCCAAATTGCCAATTTCAAGGTTACAAAGAGATTTGACAGATTCTACGGTTTTAAGGAATGTGGGTGTACCTTTGGCGCATAATTTAGTTGCCTTTGATTCATTATTAAAAGGAATGGGTAAATTAGAATTGAATCAGGCGAAAATCAATCTAGATTTAGAAAATAATTGGGTGGTAGTAGCGGAGGCTATTCAGACTGTTTTAAGAAGAGAAGCCTATCCTGAGCCTTATGAGGCATTGAAAAAATTAACTCGAATTAATACGAAAATTGACCAAGCTGTATTCGTTAATTTCATTAATGAATTGGATGTAAATGAAGCTATTAAAGAGGAATTACGAAAAATAAGTCCATTTAATTATCTTGGAATTTTGGAAAATTAAAATTTCAGATTAAATTCGCAGAGTAATGAGAAATAATAATACAACATATAACGTAATTTGGTGGCAGGCATAAGGCCTTGTTGAACAGCTACGCTACGTTGTATTTAAATGATATTTTACTAATGGCTTACTGTTCAAGTAGGCCTTTTTTATTTTATTAGTAAAAATGGAATCGATTAAAAAACATTTTCCCGTTAAAACAAAGAGAGAAACGAAATTAGCAGATACGCTTTCTCCGATAGGGATTTTTATGAAAATTCGCGGAAGTTTCAAGAATTCTGTAATTCTAGAATCCGCTGATTATCATGGAAAAGAACATGGATATTCTCATATTGCTTGTGATCCTATCGCTTCAATTGAAATCAATGATTCTAGACTCAAAGCAGTTTATCCAGATCAATCTATCCTAGAATTTAATATTCAAGATAAATCTCAGGTAGTTCAGTACCTGAAAGATTTTGCTGAAAGTTTTGAATATCAATCTGAAACCGGGGATTCATCCATGTCTAATGGATTATTCGGACATATCTCTTATGATGCAGTTCAGTATTTTGAGGATATTGAAATTCAAGATAAAAATTCGGAAACTGAAATTCCTAGTATTCGGTATTTAGTCTATCGGTATGTGATTGCTTTCAATCATTTTAATAATCAATTGTCCTTATATGCGCATTCCTATGATGATCAGGAACCTGATTTAAATCAATTGAATTATTTATTGAAAATGCCACATTATTCTTCTGCACCTTTTAGGTTGGAAGGGGAAGAGGAAACCAATTTAACGGAAGATCAAACCAAAGCAATTGTTGAAAAGGCAATCAAACATTGTTTGCGTGGGGATGTCTTTCAAATTGTCCCTTCTAGGAGATTTTCCAGAAAATTTTCAGGAGATGATTTCCAATTATATCGGGCTTTAAGATCCATCAACCCCTCTCCTTATATGTTTTATTTCGATTATGAAAACTATCATATTTTAGGAGCCTCTCCTGAAAAACAAATAAAAATTCAAGGAAATATTGGGGAAATTCATCCAATTGCAGGAACTTTTAGAAGATCTGGAGATGATGAAAAAGATGCAATTTTAGCAAAAGAATTAACAGAAGACCCAAAGGAAACGGCAGAACATGTTATGTTGGTAGATTTAGCTCGAAATGATTTAAGTAGATCTGCAGAAAATGTAAAAGTAGAAACCTTTAAAGAAGTACAGTTCTTTTCACATGTTATTCACCTAGTTTCAAAGGTAAGTGGAAATATTCATGAAGGGGTAAATCCTCTTCAATTGGTTGCAGATACCTTCCCTGCGGGAACCTTGAGCGGTGCGCCAAAACATAATGCAATGACAATCATTAATCAAATGGAACCTACGAATCGCCATATTTACGGTGGGGCCATAGGATTCATGGATTTTAAAGGAAATTTTAATCATGCCATTGCTATTAGAACATTTTTGTCGAAAGGACAAACCATTTTCTATCAAGCAGGAATGGGCGTAGTAGCCAAGTCTGTAATTGCCAATGAAATGCAGGAAATACATAATAAATTAGCAGCCTTAAGAAAAGCCTTAGAACTGGCACCAAATTTAGATTAATATGAAAAAAGTTTTAGTAATAGATAATTATGATTCATTCGTATACAATTTGGTTTACCTTTTAAAGGAATTAGATTGCCAAGTGGATGTCTATCGAAATGATAAAATAGAATTAGAACAAGTGGAGAAATACGATAATATTCTTCTTTCTCCAGGTCCGGGTATTCCTTCTGAGGCTGGAATTATGTTGGATTTAATTAAGGAATTTGCTCCAAAAAAACGTATTTTTGGTGTTTGTTTGGGGCATCAGGCAATTGCTGAGGCATTTGGAGGAGAATTGATGAATATGGGAGAAGTATTACATGGAGTTACAACAGAATGTAATATCGTAGACTCTTCAGATAGATTATTTCAGGGGTTGCCGGAAAAGTTCGAGGTTTGTAGATATCATTCCTGGACGGTCATTCCTGAAAAAATGCCAGAAGGATTATTAATTTCTGCAAATGATAACAATGGCAATGTGATGGCAGAATACCATAATAAATACGATATCCGGGGAGTACAATTTCACCCTGAAGCCTACCTTACTCAATATGGTTATGAAATGGTGAAAAATTGGATTGTAGAAAAGTAGAATAGTAGCAGCATTAAATTAGATTTATGAAAAATATATTAGATAAAAGAATTTCGGGAGAGAGTTTAAACTATGATGAAGCGAGGGAAGTAATGGGGTTAATTGGAAGAGGGGAGATTAATCCTTCTCAAATTGCAGCATTTCTTACTTCCTATTGGTTTAATTTGATTCAAACAGATGAGCTAAGGGGTTTTGTAGATGCTATGATGGAATTAGCGATTACTTTAGACATGGATGAATTCGATGCTATGGATGTTTGTGGTACGGGGGGTGATGGGAAAAACACCTTTAATATATCCACGACCTCCTCTTTTGTAGTGGTAGGTGCCGGACAAAAAATCATCAAGCATGGTAATCATGGAGTATCGTCTTCAGTAGGATCATCTACCGTACTTGAATTCCTTGGAAATAAATTTACGAATGACGAAAATATATTGAAGAGAAAGATGGAATTGGCAGGAATATGTTTTCTTCATGCACCATTGTTTCATCCAGCCATGCGTTTTGTGGGAACAGTACGTAGAGAACTTGGAATTAAAACAATCTTTAATTTATTAGGTCCTTTGATGAATCCTGCAAGAGTAAAAAAACAAATTACGGGGGTTTATAATGAACGTGTTTTTGGAATTTACCAAAACTATTTCAAAGAAACGGATAAGAAATTCGGTGTTTTATTTAGCAAAGATGGATACGATGAAATTTCGCTTACTTCACCTTTCCTTGTTGGTTTAAGAGATGAAAAATTAGAATTGACTGCTGAAAATTTAGGAATGAAACAAGTGAATCAGGACGAATTGTTTGGTGGAGAAACGGTAGAACATTCTGCTGATATGATGTATAAAATCTTACAAAGAGAGGGTACGGAAGCTCAGACCAATGTTGTTTTAGTGAATTCTGGAACAGCTTTATGGGTTTCTGGTAATGCAAATTCTTTGGAAGAGGGAATATTAATGGCAAAGGATTCACTAGATAGCGGAAAGGCCTTCCAAGTATTCAAGAAATTTATTGTTGATTAAAATGACAATTTTAGATAAAATTAACGAGGATAAGCGAATTTTAGTTGCTTCTCAAAAGCAGGAGATTTCCATTTCTGAATTGGAAAAATCTAGTTTTTTTGCTCAACCTGTAAATTCATTAAGTCTTTCTTTAATTCAACCTCAGAGTAGCGGTATTATTGCTGAATTTAAGAGAAAATCGCCTTCTAAAGGAATTATCAATGATCAAGTTTTGGTAGAGGAGGTTACTCATTCCTATGTGCAAAATGGTGCTGCTGGACTATCTGTTCTTACCGATAATCCTTATTTTGGGGGAAGTTTTGAAGATTTTGAAAAGGCAAGACGTGCCAATCCGGGTATTCCAATGCTCAGAAAGGATTTTATGGTTGATGAATATCAAATTATCCAGGCAAAATCGATGGGGGCGGATGTAATTCTCTTAATTGCGGCTTCTTTGAATCCAAAAGAGATTAAAATCTTCAGTGAGCTCGCAAGATCTTTAGGTATGGAAGTTTTATTGGAAGTTCATGATAAAGAGGAATTAGAACGTTCTTTGATGGATAGCATCACAATTGTAGGGGTAAATAATAGAAATTTAAAGAACTTCGCGGAACAAAATGTGGAGGCGTCCAAAGAATTGTCTGAATTAATTCCTGATAAATTTATCAAGATTTCAGAATCCTGTATTTCTAGTAAAGAAATAATAAATGAATTAAGAGGATATAATTATTCTGGTTTTCTAGTAGGGGAAAGTTTTATGAAAACTTCCAATCCTGGAAAAGCTTTAAAGGAATTCATTAGCTGATGAAATGGAAAGTATGCGGATTAAGGGATAAAGAGAATATTTTGGGAGTTTGTGCTCAAAAACCCAATTTTATTGGTTTTATTTTCTTTGAAGGCTCTTCTAGATTTGTTGGGAACGACTTCAATCCACCCGTAATTTCATCAGAAATAAAAAAAGTAGGAGTCTTTGTGAATGCGAGTTTTGAGGAATTAATTGAAAAGGTTAAACGATATGGTCTTGATTTTGTTCAATTACATGGAGAAGAGGGAGAGGATTTAATACGGGATTTGAAGAAAGAAGGTATAGGGGTAATAAAAGCTGTTTCTGTAGCAGAAGAAAAGGATTTTGAGGGATTAGAAAATTTAAATCCTGATTTATTTATATTTGATACAAAAGTAAAGGGAGAGCGAGGAGGCACGGGAAAAAAATTCGATTGGAAGATAATTCCAAAGGATTTTAACAAAGAATTTTTATTGGCAGGGGGCGTTTCTTTGGAGGATATTAACTTGTCTTTTTTTCATCCAAAATGGATAGGTTGGGATTTTAATAGTAAACTAGAGATTGAACCTGCTTTGAAAGATTTAAACAAGGTAGAAGCAATAGCAAAAGCAATAAAATCATTGAATGATTAATAAAATGGCAGAAATTAAGGATTTTAATGTAAATGAAAAAGGATATTATGGACAATTCGGAGGGGCATATATCCCTGAAATGTTGTATCCCAATATCGAAGAGCTAAGGGAAAATTATTTAAAAATAATTTCTGAGCCTGATTTTAAAAAAGATTTTGATTCCTTATTAAAAGATTATGTTGGAAGACCCACGCCTTTGTTTTTGGCAGAAAGACTTTCCGCTAAATATGGTGCCAAAATCTATTTGAAAAGGGAAGATTTATGTCATACCGGTGCCCATAAGGTGAATAATACAATCGGACAAATTCTTGTAGCGAAAAAATTAGGTAAGAATAAAATAGTAGCAGAGACAGGTGCCGGGCAACATGGGGTGGCTACTGCTACGGTATGTGCCTTAATGGGTTTAGAATGCATCGTTTATATGGGTGCAATAGATATTGAAAGACAAGCCCCAAATGTTGCAAGAATGCGAATGTTAGGGGCAAAGGTAGTTGCCGCTCAGTCTGGTTCAAAAACACTTAAAGATGCAACCAATGAAGCCATGAGACATTGGATTAATAATCCTGTCGATACGCATTATATCATTGGTTCAGTTGTGGGTCCGCATCCTTATCCAGATATGGTAGCAAGGTTTCAGTCGGTCATTTCTGAGGAAATTAAATGGCAATTAAAAGAGAAGGAGGGGAAAGAGAATCCGGATTATGTAATAGCTTGTGTAGGAGGAGGGTCGAATGCAGCAGGGGCTTTTTATCATTTTTTGAATGACCTTGAAACAGGATTAATTGCTGCGGAGGCAGCAGGAAATGGAGTCGCATCCGGACATTCTGCAGCTACTACTTTTTTAGGCAAGCCAGGGGTTTTACATGGTTCAAAGAGTTTATTAATGCAAACGGAGGATGGACAAGTAATTGAGCCTTATTCAATTTCAGCGGGCTTAGATTACCCAGGGATTGGTCCGATGCATGCTCATTTATTTGATACAAAGCGTGCAGAATTTTATGCAATTGAAGATGAGGAGGCTTTGGAGTCTGCTGTGGAATTATCAAAATTAGAGGGAATAATTCCGGCCTTAGAATCTGCTCATGCTTTTGCAGTATTGTCTAAGATGAAGAATATTGAAGGTAAAATAATTGTAATTAATTTATCTGGAAGAGGAGATAAGGATTTAGGAACCTATATGAAACGTTTAAATTTGGTTTAAGATGAATAGAATC
>CAZVFE010000018.1:0-29282 GCA_964626405.1 uncultured Cytophagales bacterium
GAATTAGAAATTCTTAATTTAATTACCTGATCAGATTCATTATAATAGGAAATTAATTTATAGTAAATCGTAGGTACAGCCATGAAAATATTTATTTCCCCCTTTTCAAATGCCTCAAAAACAAATGATTCTTTAAAGCGGGATAAAAATTCAACGGTTGCTCCAATAGATAAAGGGCAACAAAGTGCATTTACAATACCGTGAACATGGTGTAGGGGTAATACATTTAAAATATGATCTGTAAATTTCCAATCCCAAGCTTCCAATAAAGAGTTTACCTGCGCTTGAATATTTTTATGTGTCGAAACTACCCCTTTTGGTTTCCCAGTAGTACCTGAGGTATAAAGAATCATTGCTCTTCTATTTTCCTCAATTTTTGGAAGTTCCCCATTATTTGCAAGAATCGAATCAATTGGAATATTTCGAATGGAAAAATCTATAAAAGCCTGTTGAATTAATTCTGAATAATTTTTAGAATAAATGAGAGCCTCTGCGCTTGTATCCTCAAGTACGTATTGAAGTGAAGGGTAGGGATGTTTTACACAAAGAGGAACTGCAATTCCTCCAGCTCTCCAGATACCCCATTGTATTGCTACATAATCAAATGAGGGGTCAATTATAAAAGCAATTCTCGCTTCTTTTAAATCTTTACGTCCACCTAATAAATCTAAGGCAATAGACTCAGACTTTTTCAATAAATCTTGATAAGAAAATGATTTTCCACTATCAACGATTGCGGTTTTTTCAGAATATTTTAGGGCAGATTTTACTGCTAGTTCAATCATAGTTTTCGGTTAATTACTTCAAAATTAAAAAATTGTTAAGATTTTTCATTTTTTTTTATGTCTAATTAAATTTTAATAACATTGCCCCTTCAAAAAAAATAAGGGATGAAGAAGTCAATTACATTATTATTATTAATTCTAGGGTCAATCAATGTTTGGGGTCAATCAAAAGATAGTTTAAAAACAAAGGTTCTGAGAACAGTAACTATACAAGGACAAAAATTACTTAATAATTTGGAACCTCTACCTGATTTGGAGGAAACTTATAATTATATAGGTAAGAAATCCGAGGTATTAAATATTGCAAAGATGGATGTTTCTGTATCTGAAAAAGTAGGTAGACAAATTTTTGCAAAGGTACCAGGGATTTTTGTATATGATATGGAAGGGTCTAATCAAATAAATATTTCAACGCGTGGTTTAGATACCCATAGAGCCTGGGAATTCAATGTAAGAAAAGATGGTATCATGGTAAATTCTGATATATATGCATATCCTGGAACGCATTATAGTATACCAATGGAATCCGTTGAAAAAGTAGAAATTGTTCGTGGTACAGGTTCTTTGCAGTATGGTGCACAATTTGGGGGAAGAATGAATTATGTGACAAAACAAGGAGACACTACTAAACCAATTCATTTTGAATCCTTTAATACGGCAGGTTCCTATAATTTATTAAGTACCTATAATGCTGTAGGGGGAACGATCAATAAATTTCAATATTATGCCTATTTTTCAAAAAGAAATAAAGATGGATATAGAGAAAATGAACATACCGATTATCATGCAGGGGGAATTAAGTTAAGCTATCATGCAAATGAAAATCTTCTATTACGTTTAGAATGGGCAAAATCAAATTATACTTATAAAATCCCAGGACCATTAAATGATCTTCAATTTGCTCAAAATCCTCGCCAATCTACACGTTTCAGAAATTATTATAATCCGAATATTACAATTCCTTCCTTCACCTTAAAATGGAAAATTAATGAAAATACAAAATTACAATATATTGCCTCCGCAGTAGAAGGAACAAGAAATAGTGCTATTTTCAATCAGCCAGCAACCATTTCAGATATAATTGATCCGAATACCTTGGAATATGCCAATAGACAAGTAAATATTGATAGATTCAATAGCATCACCAATGAAATAAGAATTCAACATAATTATTCCATCGGTAAAAACCAATCTACCTTAATTGCAGGTGCTCAAATAATGAATAATGATTTACATAGAACCCAAAACGGAGTAGGTACTACTGGAATAGATTATGATTTAAGTCTAATAAGGCCTTATTGGGGAAAGGACATGCATTTTAAAACGAATAATCTTGCTTTATTTTTAGAAAATAATTTAAAATTAAGTCAGAATTTTAGTTGGAATATTGGAGCAAGATTAGAGGAAGGACAAAGTAAAATGACAGGATTTGTAGATTATTTACCTGATAATCAAGCGACCCCTGTTCTTATGAACCATAAATTTCCATTATTTGGAACAAGTTTTTCCTATAAAACTAAAGAAAAAAATGAATTATATGCAGGATTCTCGCAGGCTTATCGGCCAAATGTCTTTAAAGATATTGTCCCTGCAAATCCTTATGAGAAAGTGGATCCAAATTTAAAAGATGCGCATGGTTATAATGCGGAAATAGGATTTAGGGGGAGCACTTCTTATTTAAAATGGGATATAACTGGTTTTCTATTGAATTATCAGAATCGTTTTGGGATAATATCCTTATTAGATGAAAATAACCAATATTATGGATACCGCACAAATGTTGGAAATTCCTTGAATAAAGGATTAGAAATATATTTAGAAGGAACATGGGCACTGAATAATAAAGCACAAATTTCCTTATTTACCTCTAGTTCAATTATGGATGGTCGATATTCCTCAGGAGAAATAAAAGTTGGCGAGCAAAATAAGTCTATTAAAGGAAATAAAATTGAATCTGTTCCAACTGTAATTTCAAGAAATGGAATTAGTCTCCAGTATGAAAAATTAAGTTCCACCTTATTATTTTCTTATACGGGCAAAAACTATGCAGATGCCTTAAATACTGAAATTCCTAATGAGGCAGGAACTGTAGGTATTGTACCTGCTTATACGGTAATTGACTTAAATTTAACCTATCGATATTCGGAAAATATTCAAATAAGAGGAGCTATAAATAATTTATTAAACAAACAATACTTCACCAAAAGGCCTGCTTTTTATCCTGGTCCGGGTATTTGGCCTTCTGATGGAATTAATGGAAATATTTCTTTGGTACTAAGTTTTTAAAATAAATTCATCCAGTTAAAAACAAAAACCCTAGCATTGCTGCTAGGGTTTTGTGGTAAAGGGCGGACTCGAACCGCCGACACACGGATTTTCAGTCCGATGCTCTACCAACTGAGCTACTTCACCGTGTTTGGGAAGGCAAAATTAGATAATTTTTTCAATATTAAAAATCTAGCCCTAGAAATAATTCATTTTTTTTTATTAAATAAAAAGCTATGTATAGATTTTTTCAATTTTTGAATGAAATTTAAACTAGTTGAATCATCTAATATTTTATAATAAGTAAAATAATTTTTAAATCTTTCTACACCATTTTCTTTTAAGGATTTTGCATATAAATCAAATAGAGAAGCCATATCATGCCGATCCGTAAATTCATATCTATTTTGATTTTTAGAGATTAAATACGGTATTTTTAAATCATATCCTGAAAAATGATAAAAGAGTAAAGGGAATTGATCATTAACAATAAATTTGCCTTTTTCTTCACTTAATTTTCTTTCATGTAAATTCCAGTATGCCATATTAGCGCCTAAGTATTTACATTCAAAACTATCGTCTTTAAATTTATCTGGAATTTGATTAAGTCGAAGATAAATTTCCGGATTATCTATCCAATCTTTAAGTAAATTTTGGGTAATCCTGGAATTTTTTGTTCCAAAATAACCTGAATTATAAAGACCTTTATTTTCAATATCAAGAATATTGGGATGATAATATTCAGCATCCTCATAAGGAGAAACATAATGAGGAATGAAGATGATATCTTTTTTACTTAAGGCTTCTTTGAGAATTGAAAATTCTCCAAAAACTTGGATATCTGGATCGAAATAATGTAATTCAAGGATTTCTGGAAATGTATCATAAATGAATTTAAATAAATAAGGTTTAATCCTATTATTTAAATCAGACAGGGAATCTTGGCGGATAAGGTTATTGAAATCTGGAATAGCTAATTGATGAATTTCAATCAAAGTAAATGATTCTAAGAAGGTTTCGTCTATTTCGTATTGATCAATCCTATCCAATAAACCTAAAAAAATGCGGTAATCTGGATTAAATTTTTTAATTGATTCGGCTAATATTTTAGCATGGGCTAAATAATTAACAGAACAAATTGTGACAACCGCATTTTTCATTTATCAAAGGTAAATAAAAACTTTATTTTAAGGATGAATATATTATATTTTCCAATTTCCCAAACAAATCATAATGGGATTTTGGGGTATGTTGAGACATCAATAAAACGATTAAATTTTCTTTAGGATCAGCCCAATAGGTTGTTCCATAATATCCTCCCCAGGCAAATGAGCCTTCACTACGCATTCCTCTATTTGAAGATTTTGGGGAAGTTATTTCAAAACCCAATGCAAAAGGATTCTCTCTCAATTCACCAGGTTCGGTTTGAGGGCTCAACATTAATTGGGCAGTCTTCCTGGAAATAATTTGTTTTCCATTATATTTTCCTTCATTTAATAGCATTTGTAAGAAAATGGCATAATCATGAGCTGTTGCTACCATACCAGCCCCCCCACTGAAGAATGATTTTTTTAATAATGGATAAGCAGGATCAATTCCTCTAAAAGTTGGAGACCAAACGATCATTTCGCCTTTCTCATTTTCAGTATAAACTGTAGGTAGTCTAGAGCCTTTTTCTTCAGGAAGGTTAAAATAAGAATCTTTCATCCCTAATGGCTCAAAAATATGACGATGAAAATATTCTTCTAAGGTTTCTCCAGAAATAACCTCTACCAAACAACCTAAAACATCTGTATTTAATCCATAGGTAAATTTTTCCCCAGGTTGATGAATTAAAGGAAGTTTTCCTAATTCTTTAATTTTATCCAATAAAGTAAATTTAAAAATTCCTAGTCCGGAGGGAACATTTGCCTTTTGATATATGGCTCTCATAGTAGGCGAGCCTATTCCTGCATAATCTATTCCAGAGGAATGAGTTAATAAATCTCTAAAGGTAATTTCTCTCTTGGCCGGAATGGTTGTATAGGTCGTATCGGTCGGATTAAAACTTGCAACTACCTTAGGATTTTTGAATTCTGGAATAAAATCAGAGATATTTTGGTCAAGTTGAAACTTACCTTGTTCCAATAATTGCATAGCGGCCAAAGAGGTAATGGCCTTGGTCTGGCTCATAATTCTAAAAATAGCATCTGGTTTCATTGGCGTCTTTGAATCTCTATCGGAATAACCATGTCCTTCATAATGGACAATTTGGTTATCCTTTACCACCAAAGTTACGATACCTGCTTCCCATTGATTTTCAATATAGGGCTTAATCGTTTCATGTATTAATTCAAGATGTTTATAATCTATATTAGGGTTATTTAGGACAATATTTCTCTCAAGAATTTGGGAGTAAAGTGTTGACTGAATGAAGATTACGAGAACCAAAAGGAAAAGCTTTTTCATAGTATGGATTTGAATTAAAAATTAGTTTTTGTACATTTCTAAGAATTGCAACAATTTTACTAAAAATATTTTAATTTTTAGTAGTTAAACCTTAGATTTGTGGTCGCCTTAAAAGTAAAAAATATTACACAAAAAAATAAATAATATCATGAAAAGAAGAGATGCAGTTTCAAGAATTGCCTTGATGTTAGGGGGAGCGATTACCGCACCTACTATTTTAGCCTTACAAGGTTGTTCTACTGGCTCTGACAAGCCTTTAAAATCAATTACTTTGGCTTTTTCAGAAACCCAAAGTAATATTATTTCCGCCATTGCTGAGCACATTATTCCGAAAACTACTACACCCGGAGCAATAGATGCAGGAGTTCCTGCATTCATTGAGATGATGATTAATGATTGCTATTTACTAGCCGACCAAAAAAGTTTCGAAAAAGGGCTAAAAAAGGTTGAAGCTGATGCGTTTTTAGAAAAATCTAATGAAGAACAAGTTGACTATTTGAAACAATTAGAGATTGACACCAAAGTTTTGATGGAAAAATTCAATTCTTCCAAAGAATTAGTTGGTGATAATGTAAGTAAGGATGTCCTTGAAGGAGATGCAGGTGTTCCTTTCTGGAGATTGATGAAGGAATTAACCTTATTTGGTTATTTTACTTCTGAAGAAGGAATCAATAATTCATTCGTATATGAGCCAACTCCAGGAGTATTTGAAGCAACTAAGTTGGCACCAGGACAAAAAGCTTATCAGTATTAATCTTTAAAAATCGAATAACAATGAGTAATATAAATACAAACAGTGCCAATCAATATGATGCAATTGTAATTGGATCAGGTATTTCTGGAGGTTGGGCTGCAAAAGAATTATCAGAAAAAGGATTAAAAACCGTGGTATTAGAAAGAGGACGTGAGATTAAGCACGTGGAGGGGTATGAGACCGCATTTAAAAATCCATGGGATTTCTTGCACAGAGGTAGACCAACAACTATGGCAGCTGAAGAATATTGGGCAGGAATTAGAACAGGATATACGGTAAATGAGGAGCATCGTTATTTATTTGAAAATGATAGCGAAAATCCATATATCGAGAAAAAAGGAGGGTTTGATTGGATTAGAGCCTACCATACTGGAGGAAAATCTTTATTATGGGGTCGCCAATCTTATCGTTGGAATAAAGCAGATTTTGAAGCGAACGCAAAAGAAGGAATTGGTGTAGATTGGCCAATTCGCTATGAGGATTTAGCTCCTTGGTATTCTTATGTTGAAAAATTTGCTGGTATTTCTGGTATGAAAGAAGGCTTGGATGTTCTTCCTGATGGAGAATTTTTAGATCCAATGACCATGACTGCACCAGAGAAGCATTTCAAAAATCAAATGAAAGATAAAATGGGCAGACCAGTTACTATTGGTCGTGTAGCTCATTTAACTTCTCCTACTGCTACCCATACAAATTTAGGAAGAGGACAATGTCAGTTTAGAAATAAATGTATGAGAGGATGTCCGTTTGGGGCTTATTTCTCATCTTTATCAGCTACTTTACCATGTGCAATGGCAACAGGTAATTTAACTTTAGTTCACAATGCAATTGTGGCTGAAATCATGTATGATAAAGAAACTGAAAAAGCAACTGGTGTAAGAGTAATTGACCAAAATACCTTGGAAACTACTGAGTATTTTGCAAAGATTATTTTTGTAAATGCGGGAGCTATTGGATCAACCTCTATATTAATGAATTCAAAATCGGATAGATTCCCGAATGGTATGGGGAATGATTCTGACCAATTGGGAAGAAACCTGATGGATCACCACCTAAATGTTGGTGCTTCAGCAATGGTTGAGGGTTTTGAGGAAGATTACTATCATGGAAATAGACCAAATGGTTTATATATTCCTCGTTTTAGAAACTGGGGTAAAGACAAACGTGATTATGTAAGAGGATTTGGTTACCAAGGTGGAGCTAGCCGTGAAGGATGGGGAAGAGGAAATGGTATGGATGGATTTGGTGCAGGATTAAAAGAAGAATTAACTAAACCAGGACCATGGAGAATTAGCTTCGGTGGCTTTGGTGAAATCATTCCAGATCCTAATAACCGTTTCACTTTAAGTGATCAAAAAGATAAATGGGGTTTACCTGTATTATCTTTTGAATCTGAATACAAAGACAACGAAATTGCTATGCGTAAAGATATGATGAATGATGCAGCAGAAATGCTAGAAGCAGCAGGATTCAAGAATGTTTCTACGTATGATAATAAAAATGCACATATTGGATTAGGTATCCACGAAATGGGAACTGCTCGTATGGGAAGAGACCCTAAGACTTCCGTCTTGAATGGTAATAACCAAGTTCATGGTGTTAAAAACGTATTTGTTACAGATGGTGCAGCTATGACTTCTGCATCTTGTGTTAACCCATCACTTACCTATATGGCTCTCACTGCTAGAGCGGTAGATTTCGCTGTAAGTGAATTAAAGAAACAGAATCTTTAAGCCTTATTTTACTAAAAAAAAGGAGTCCAAAAGACTCCTTTTTTATTGACTATAAAACCTTAATTAATAATAACATATCCAATCATTCCATTATCAGATACATTTGAACTTTGTATTCTAAAACCGGTTCCAGAGGTTTTAGAATGAATATAAATATTTCCATTAAATGATGCTTGCGGACTCAATAATATCAAAGAATTATTAGTTACCCGATTGTTCCCAACATCACAGACTCCATTTACCATTTCAGCAAAACCGATTCCGGCATTTGAACCTGTGGTAATATTCAGTTTTTCAGTAGTAATTGTTCCCTTTACGTGAAGTTTGGAAACAGGATTATTCAAACCTATTCCTATTGAACCATTCCCAATACTTGTTCCATTGTCTGAAAGACCGGTTCCGTAAATAATATTCCCAATTGTTAATTGATTTGAATTAGCGGGCTTGTATATATGCGCTTTTTTCCCAATAATTATATTATTTGTACCTGTAGTGAGGTTATAACCTGCACTATCTCCTAAAAAAAGGTTCCCATTGTACCCTCCAGAAAGAACTTGTTCCCACCCTGAATTGGAAAAATAAATTAATTTGCCAGTGGCGTCATTCATTCCAAATAATCCTTTGGAATTTTCAATAATCGGTAAATTTTTTTCCAATAATTTGGGCAACATAATTCCTAAAGAATCACTTTGAACTTCAAATATTGAATTTGGGTGAGCAGGTGTAGCATCAGTGCCAATTTTTATTTGGGAAAATGTCATAAAACTGACGCCCAAAAGACATAGGATTAGGTTAAATTTTTTCATCTCTCTCTTCTTTTCTTTTCTGAAGTAAAATTGAAAACATAAATTCAATTTTCCTATCAGGAAACTTATAATTATGGAATTGAATGATTTTTTTTTAACTTAAGGTAATTAAGTATATCCCATTATTTCTATGAAAAAATACAGCTTGCTGTTTCTATTTATTATTTTTAGTTTTTTAGGAAATTCCCAATCCAATTTATTCCCTCATCAAAATAAAAAATGGGTCGATTCTGTATTCAATTCCCTGAGTTTGGAAGAGAAAATTGGTCAATTATTAATGCCTAGAGGTAATGTTTCGAGAGAATATGATCTAGATAGGCTTAAAGATATTGTAGAAAAATACCATGTTGGAGGATTTGTTTTTTTTGCTGGCTCCCCAGAAGAGCAAGCAAAAACCGTCAATCTACTTCAATCTCTCTCAAAAACTCCTTTATTCATTGGTATGGATTTAGAATGGGGTTTAGACATGCGATTAAAAAATACGGTTAAATATCCTTTCGAAATTTCACTAGGAGGTATGGAAGGGAATAATGATCTCATTGAAGAAATGGGTTTTCAAATTGCAGAACAATGTAAAAGATTAGGTATTCATATTTCATATGGGCCGGTTGTAGACATCAATAATAACCCCAATAACCCTGTCATAAATTTCCGCTCTTTTGGGGAAGATAAGGAAATGGTAACAGCCAAATCCTTAGCCATGATGAAAGGTATACAAAAAGGACATATCATTACTTCTGCAAAACATTTTCCTGGTCATGGAGACACCGATGTAGATTCACATAAAGATATTCCAGTATTAAGTCATACTTATGAAAGATTAGATTCTTTGGAATTATATCCCTATAAAAAATTAATAAAAAATGGATTAACTGGTGTAATGGTGGGTCATCTTGGAATTCCAGAAATAGATTCTACCCCCAATTTGGCCTCTACTCTTTCTAAGCCTATTATTTCCGGTATATTAAGAGAAGATCTAGGTTTTGAGGGTCTTGTTTTCACTGATGCAATGGATATGCAAGGGGTAACAAAATATTTCCCAGATGGGGAGGCAAATGTACGTGCAATTTTGGCAGGAAACGATATTTTAGAGACTTTTTGGGACGTCCCTACCGTTTTTAATGCAATCAAAACAGCCGTTGATTCAGGAAGAATCAGTATAGATATTATCAATGAAAAGGTCAGGAAAATTTTAAATGCAAAAGCTTGGGTAGGTTTGGATGTTTATCAGCCTATAGATTTAACGAATCTCAATCAAGAACTAAACCCTTATAAAGCAGATATATTAAAACAGGAATTAGCAGAAAAATCTGTAGTTGTACTAAAAAATGAGGGTAATATTTTACCACTTAAAGATCTTTCCAAATTTACCATTGCTAGTTTGGCAATTGGAGATTCAAATTATGGGAAGGATTTTCCTAATAATTTTCAATCTAATCTTGAGAAATATGAGGAAATGGATCATTATTATTTGGATTATAATTCATCTAATGAGGATATTATTTCTGTTAAAGAAAAATTGAAAAACTACGATAAATTAATTATTTCAATTAGTGGAAATTCAATTAGGCCTTCGAATAATTATGGAATTAAACATAGAGAGGTTGAAATTTTCAATGAAATAGTAGATGAAAATTCCATAGTTGCTTTTTTTAATAGCCCATTTACCTTAAATAAATATAGTAATATTCTTAAAGCTGCGGCAATAGTTACCCCACTTCAGTCTAGTAGGGAACATATGAAAGCAACCGCTGAAGTGATATTTGGGAGTATCTCTACTTCCGCAAAATTTCCAATTACCTTGGATGAAAATTTTAAAGTCGGAGATGGAGAAAAAATCTCAGCAATTGGAAGATTACAATATGATGTATTTCCAGAAAGAGTTGGTATCGATCATAAAAATTTAGAACCCATTGTAGATTCTCTAATTCAAAATGCTATTGAGAAAAAAGCCATGCCAGGGGCAGTGGTATTGATAGCAAAAGAAGGAAAAGTTATTTACCATAAAGCCTTTGGAAAACCTACCTATGAATCAGAAATTCCTGTTAATTTGAATGATTTATACGATTTGGCATCAATTACAAAAATTTCTACTTCCGTACCAGCCTTAATGTATTGGGAGGATCAAAAAAAATTTAATACTAAATTAGAATTGGGGAATTTTTACCCGGAATTTCAAAATTCAAATAAAAATAAATTACAATATATCGATATTTTAACCCATCAATCCAGACTAAAATCTTGGATTCCCTTTTGGAAGGATTATATAGATTCTGTAGAAATGGTGTCTTATTCGCCCAAATTTCAAGATGAAATTGAAAATGGAAAACTTTCAGGTTCAATTCTTGGAAAATATATCAAAGAAGACCAAGTGAAAAAAGGGATTTCTGCAGCAATAAAAAAAGATAATAAATTCTTTAATGAATATGTAGATTTAAAAACTTCCTTGATCATTTGGAAGCCAAATACCTTAGCCTATAAAAAATCTGAGGATTTCCCGGTTGAAATAGCCCCAGATTTATTCGTTTATAAAAATATAAAATCCAGAATCTTGGATTCTATTGAGGTTTCTCCTTTATATAATACTAAATCTTATGTCTATTCTGATTTATCTTATTATTTATTGCCAGAAGTCTCTAAACGCTATTCGGGTAAAGATTGGAGATCCTTTCTATCCGATACATTTTATAAGCCAATCGGTGCTAGTACCCTTACCTATAATCCTTTAGAAAAATTTCCCCTTTCACGCATTATTCCTACTGAAAGAGATTCTCTATTTAGGAAAACATTAATTCATGGGAAAGTACATGATGAAGGAGCCGCCTTATTAAATGGAATTTCCGGCCATGCTGGTTTATTTGGGAATGCCAATGATTTAGCAAAATTAATGCAAATGTATCTTCAAGGTGGCTATTATGGGGGTATACGTTTTATCGCACAACCAACAATTAAAAAATGGACATCCTACCCTTTTTCTATTAATGAAAACCCTAGAAGAGGGATTGGATTTGACAAACCAAATAGGAAAGTTAAAGGACAATCTGCATCTGATTCGGCAAGTCCTGAGTCTTTTGGTCATTCTGGATTTACAGGAACTTATACCTGGATTGACCCAAAATATAAAACGGTTTATGTTTTCTTAGCAAATAGGGTTTATCCAACTAGAGAAAATAGTAAAATATATCAATTAGATTTACGTACAAATATCAATGAAGCAATTATTGAATCAATTAAATTAGGTATTGAATGAAAATTTTAATTTCAGGAGGAACGGGTCTAATAGGGAAAACACTTAAACACCATTTAGAAAAAAATGGCCATAAGGTTTTTATTATTTCAAGGGGAAGGGGAGATTTCTTTTGGGATATCAATCGTTCCTTAATTGATAAGGATTGCCTAAAAGAAATTGATAGTATCATTCATTTGGCAGGGGCAGGAATCGCTGATAAACCATGGACAAAATCTAGGAAAAAGGAATTATATGATTCAAGAATAAAAAGTACAGAATTATTATACAAATTATTATCAACTTCCAAGCATTCAGTCTCCTCATTTATTTCTGCTTCTGCAATTGGATACTATGGGGCAGATGCGGGTGAAAATTTATGTGAAGAAAATAACCCTCCTGGAATTGATTATATTGGAAATTTAACCAAAGATTGGGAAAACTCCTCTTTAAAAATAAAAGCCCTGGGAATCCGAACAGTTCAAATAAGAATTGGCTTAGTCCTTACAAATAATGGCGGCTTTTTGAAAAAAATAAGTCCACCTATTAAACTGGGAATTGGAAGTTCGTTGGGTAGTGGGAAACAGTGGCAGTCGTGGATTCATATTGATGATTTAATTGAAATTTTCAGTATGTCAGTGGAAAAGTCAGAGCTTCAAGGTCCAATAAATGCGGTTGCTCCGGAACCTGTAAGACAAGAATTTTTAATGCAATCATTGGCGAAGGCCTATCATAGACCTTATTTCTTTCCAAATATTCCAGCATTTATTATCAAATTAATTTTTGGAGATTTGGCAAAGGTAATTTTAGGAAGCTTGAAGGTTTCATCAAAAAAAATTGAGAAACTTTATTCCTTTAAATTTAAGACAATTGACAGTGCTTTAAAAAATTTAATCTCATGAAGGTAAAGAATATATTAATTTATGCTGGGTCTCAGAAAGGGAAAAATCCAATTTTTGAACAGGAGGTAATCCGATTAGCTCAGGAATTAAAAAAATATGATATCAATATTCTTTATGGAGCTGGTAGCATAGGCCTTATGGGTGTATTTGCAGAAGAATATTTACGTATAGGAGGGAAAATAACGGGTATTATCCCCCATTTTATGAAGGATATGCAAGTTCACCATGAAAATCTTACGGAAATAATTTGGGTAAATTCAATGCATGAAAGAAAGGATTTAATGGCAACTAAAGCGGATGCAATAATTGCGCTTCCGGGAGGATTTGGAACATTAGATGAATTATTTGAAATATTAACCTGGAAACAATTAAAATTGCATGATTTAGCAATTGGAATTTTTAATATTGAAAATTTTTACAAAAATTTATTGCAGCATATCGACGTTTTAAAAAATGAAGGTTTTGTAAATAAACATGATTCTTCTTTTATTTTTGAAAAAGATCCAAAAATATTAGTTGAAAAAATTATCAATAAACCAATTTCAAAACAAGATAAATATAACCACAGCGAATTAATTTAATCATGAAAAAATTTCTAATTCTAATTCTTATTCATTTTTATTTCGAAAGCTTTTGCCAAAATAGTCCGGAAAATCTTGGAAGAGGAGTGAATTCAGAATATTTAGAATTAAATCCTGTAATATCGCCTGATGGTAAAACCCTTTATTTTGGAAGGAAGAATCACCCTAATAATTCCTTTGGAACAAAAGGGTCTGAGACTATCGCAGGGTCTCAAGATATTTGGTATAGTATTTTAAAGGAAAATGGAGAATGGGGACATGCCATTCGAATGAATAATACTTTAAATAGAGATCAGTATAATACTATTTTATCCATTAGTCCGGATGGGCAAACCATTTTATTGAAAGGATCCTATATCAATGGAAAATACGATTCACGAGGTTTTTCATTATCTACAAAAACAAAATCAGGGTGGACGATTCCTGAAAAAATTGATATTCCATCTTATGGAAAAATGAGTAAGGGTTTGAATGAATATGCGTTTTTGACCAATGATGGGAAAAAACTAATTTTAGCATTTTCAGAACAAAAAAACAGTGACCGAGATGATTTATATATTAGTTTTTTAGGTCTAAATGGTAAATGGTCAAAACCAAGAAATTTAGGGACAAAAATTAATACAAAATATTCTGAAACGACTCCATTTCTTGCCGCTGATGGCAGAACCCTATACTTTTCTTCGGATCGCCCAGGAGGTAAAGGCAGCCATGATATCTATGTAAGTAGGAGAATGGGGAGAGATGATTGGTACAATTGGTCGGAACCTAAAAATTTAGGTTCTCCTATCAATACGAATAAATATGATGCCTATTTTAGTTTAGCTGCAGAAGGGAACTATGCTTATTTTCTTTCCGAATTAAATGCCTATGGCCAAAAGGATATATTCCGTATAAAGTTTGGAGATGCCAATAAAGATTTATTAAATACGGCTTTGGATAGTTTATTAAGAAATGGATTATGGGATGAATTAAAAGAAAATAATATTTTAGATAATTCAGGTAATCATTCAAAAATGAATGAATTGGTGAATAATAACTTAATTGATCAGATGATTCAAAAAGGTTTATGGGATAATCTGAAGGAATATGGAATTGATGCAAACAATATCAATAATGATAATCTGTTAATAGGCTTAAAAAATGGGGTATTAAAGAATTTAATCAATAATAATTTATTAAAGGATTTAGAAAGAAATAAAGAGGTGGATGTATTAGCCTATGAAGATGAAATCAAAAATGAAGGGGGTAAAATAGGGTCTGGACAACAAGCAGATCCTGTGGTATTGTTATCAGGAAAAATCAAAACAAAAGATGGAAAAGAACTTCCTGAGGATATAAAAGTATCCTATGAAAATTTAAAAACGGGAGAAATAATTGGTTATGCAAAACCAGATGCTAATTCAGGCATTTATAAAATTGTATTACCCTATGGGGAAAAATATGGAATCACAGCAAGTTCAAAAGGCTTTGTTCCTAGTTCAATTAATTTAGATTTAAGTAATCTTGGTGGAAGATATTTAGAATTAAACGATAGAGACATTGATTTAATTCCAATTGCAAAAGGAAGCATCGCTCGAATTAATAATTTATTCTTCGAAATAAATAGCGCAGATCTTAGCCCAGAATCTAGTCCAGAATTAAACCGATTGGTTAAATTGATGGAGGAAAATAGAGAATTAAAAATAGAAATTAGTGGCCATACGGATAATACTGGAACAAAGGTTTTTAATGAAAAATTATCCATAGATAGAGCAAATGCTGTGGGAAATTATTTAAAAGAACATAATATTGCACAGGACAGAATTTTTACGAAAGGTTTTGGTTGGGAAAAGCCAGTTGCAACTAACGACACTGAAGAAGGCAGAGCGCTCAATAGAAGAGTGGAAATTCTAATTTTATAAAAATGATTCAGAGGTTAATACGACATATTACTTTATTTTCATTTAAAATTTACTGCGAGTGGTTTAGAGTAAAAAATGAGGAAATTACGAAAGATGATGGGCCAATTTTAATATTAGCTAATCATCCTGATTCCTTTTTAGATGCTGTATTTATTGGGGCAAAATATCCACGAAAAGTACATTTTATGGCTCGTGGAGATGTATTTAGAAATCCAATAATCAATAAAATTCTGCGAAGTTTTGGTATGATTCCCATCCATCGATTAAGAGAAGGAATCCAACATATGTCTGAAAACGAGAATTCATTTTCAGAAGCAGTAAGAATTTTAAAAAATAAGGGGATTGTTTTAATTTTTATTGAAGGGATATGTTTGAATAAACATGAGCTTCAACCATTTAAAAAGGGAACTGTTCGTATTTTGGAAATTTGCAAAAAAGAAGGATTTACCCCTAAATTACATTTAGCAGGTATAGCCTACCAAGATTTTAGGGAAATAAAAAAACGAGTAAATCTAAATTTTGACCGTATTGAATGCCCAGAGATTGGTGAAATAAAACAAAGAAAAGAATTTAATGAAGCCGTTTTTAAAAAATTAGAACCCTTAATAGAAGTCCCTCCATATTTGCCCAAAACCTCTGATTTGAATTGGTTAAGTCCTTATAAAATTTATTATTTAATATTCAATCCAATCATAAAAAAGGTATTTATTAATACTGTTTTCTATGATTCGGTATTATTTGCGTTGGTTTTCTTCCTGGGTACAATATTTAATTTTCTCATTCTAATTGGCTTAATCATTTATTTTATTTCATAAAAAAAGCCCATGAAAAAGATTTCATGGGCTTTTATGTATTGCAAATTATTTATTTTAAATCAAAGCGATCTAAGTTCATTACCTTATCCCAAGCTTTTACAAAATCTTTAACAAATTTTTCGCTTGAATCTGACTGACCATAAATCTCTGCAACAGCTCTTAATTCAGAATTTGAACCTAGTACTAAATCTACACGAGAAGCTGTAAATTTAATTTGTCCGGTTTTTCTATCTGTTCCTTCGAACATTTCATCATTTTTCGCTATTGAGCTCCACTTAATCCCTAAATCTAATAGATTCACAAAGAAATCGTTGGTTAATTGACCTGGTTTATTGGTAAATACACCATGTTTTGAACCATCAAAATTAGTATTCAAAACACGCATACCTCCTAATAAAACGGACATTTCTGGAGCCGTAAGTGTAAGTAACTGAGCCTTATCGATTAATAATTCTTCTGCCTTCACTGCAAAAGCACCAGAAACATAATTTCTAAATCCATCTGCCAATGGGTTTAAATATTGGAAAGATTCGATATCTGTTTGCTCTTGACTTGCATCTGTTCTACCAGGTGTGAAAGGAACTTCGATAGAATGACCTGCGTCTTTTGCTGCTTTCTCTATAGCGGCACATCCTCCTAAAACGATAAGGTCGGCCAAGGAAACTTGCTTACCTCCAGTTTGAATAGAATTAAATTCAGATTGAATTGATTCTAGAGTCGATAAAACCTTATCTAATTGAGAAGGGTTATTTACTTTCCAAGATCTTTGTGGTTCAAGACGAATTCTCGCCCCATTTGCTCCACCTCTTTTATCTGAATTTCTAAATGTTGAAGCAGAAGCCCAAGCTGTAGAAACTAATTCAGAAACGGATAAACCAGAAGCTAGGATATTTTCTTTTAAACCTTTGATATCCGCTGCATCTATCATTTTATAGTTTGCTGCAGGAATAGGGTCTTGCCAGATTAATTCTTCAGCCGGAACCTCCGAACCTAAATATAAGGCTTTTGGCCCCATATCTCTATGTGTTAATTTGAACCAAGCTCTTGCAAAAGCATCCGCAAATTCATCTGGATTTTCATAAAATCTACGAGAAATTTTTTCATAAGCAGGATCCATGCGTAAAGCAAGGTCTGTTGTCAACATTGTTGGAGAATGCTTTAAAGTACCATCCTCTGGATCTGGAACAGTATTATCTGCCACTCCATTTGCTGGCTTCCATTGATATGCACCAGCAGGAGATTTTGTTAATTCCCATTCGTATCCGAATAAGTTTTCGAAATAATTATTCGACCATTTAGTAGGAGTAGTTGTCCACGCACCTTCTAAACCAGATGTAATGGTATCATTACCATGGCCTTTACCATAATTATTTTTCCAACCCATTGATTGCATTTCAATACCTGCTGCCGCTGGTTCTCTTTCAACATATTTTGAAGGATCTGCAGCTCCGTGGGTTTTTCCAAAAGTATGTCCCCCTGCAATCAAGGCAACGGTTTCTTCATCATTCATTGCCATTCTACCGAATGTTTCACGGATATCGACAGCCGCTGCTACAGGATCAGGTTTTCCATTTGGACCTTCAGGATTTACATAAATTAATCCCATCTGAACGGCTCCTAGAGGATTTTCTAAATCTCTTTCTCCTGTATATCTCTTGTCTCCTAACCATTCAGTTTCAGAACCCCAATAAACATCCTCCTCTGGCTCAAAAACATCTGCTCTACCTCCTCCAAAACCGAAAGTCTTGAATCCCATAGATTCCAATGCGCAGTTACCTGCCAGTATCATAAGGTCAGCCCAAGAAAGTTTGTTACCATATTTTTGTTTGATAGGCCAAAGCAATAATCTTGCTTTATCTAAATTGGTATTATCTGGCCAAGAATTCAATGGTGCAAAACGTTGCTGACCAGCTCCTCCTCCCCCACGGCCGTCAGTTACACGGTAGGTTCCTGCACTATGCCATGCCATACGAATTAAAAAAGGACCGTAATGACCATAATCTGCTGGCCACCATTCCTGAGAATCGGTCATCATTTTGTATAAATCTTCTTTTACTGCTTTCAAGTCTAGTTTTTTAAACTCTTCTGCATAATTAAAATCAGAATCCATTGGATTTGATAAAGAAGAATGTTGACGAAGTATGTTTACTTTTAATGCATTCGGCCACCAATCACGGTTTGATGTTCCGCCACCCGCTGCTTGCGTTGTCATTGTTCCATTGTGAAACGGACATTTTGAGATATCTCCCATTCCGTTGTGTTCGTGTGAATTTTCCATAATGATTTTTACTCTTTTTAAATTTTAAAATTTTTTTATTGAATTAGGTATAATTAAAACCAAATTTAATGGGAAGTTGTTTATTATTCAAATTTATATTTCCTATATTTATATAAATTTTGATAATATGACGATTCAACAATTAGAATATGTAATTGCCTTAGATAAATATAGGCATTATGTAACAGCAGCGGAAAAATGTGATGTAACCCAGCCTACTATCACCTTGCAATTGAAAAAATTGGAAGATGAAATTGGAATCCAAATTTTTGATCGTTCCAAAAGCCCCTTAAAACCAACTACATCCGGAGAATTGATTATATCTAAAGCGAAACAAATAATAAATGAAGTACATCTTTTAAAAGACATCATGAATCATGAAAAGGATTCGATTGAAGGAACCTTTAAAATAGGAATTATTCCAACGATTAGTCCTTATATCGTTCCAAAATTCATTGGTTCTTTTATAAAAAATTATCCGAATACGCATTTAGATATTAATGAAATGCAATCTGAAAATATTATAGAATCTCTTAAAAAAGGAGATATTGATATTGGAATATTAGTTTCGCCGATAGAGGAGCCTGTAATTAAGGAAATTCCTCTTTACAATGAGCCATTTCTATATTATGGAAACATTGAAGAATTAAAAGGATTAAGTCATGTAGAATCAAAAGATATAGAAAAAAGAGAAGGTTTATGGTTATTAAATTCAGGACATTGTTTTAGAAATCAGGTTTTAAATATTTGTGATTCGGTAAAGTCTAATTCAAAAAATATAGCATTTCAGAGTGGTTCAATTGAAACTTTAAAAAAAATGGTGGACAATTATGGCGGCTTTACTTTGATTCCTGAATTAGCAAAAGATAAAAAAGATGAATCCAATATTATTCCATTTGTGGAGCCAAGACCGATTCGAGAGGTTTGTTTGGCTGTGCATAGGGGATTTGCCAAAGAGGGTTTATTGGAAGTTTTGAAAAAAGAGATTTTAGAAATTATTCCGAAGGATTTCAAGAAAAATCAAAGGATAATTAAAATGCTGTGGAGATAAAATAAAAAAGGAGACATTTCTGTCTCCTTTTAATTGCCAGTACCTGGGGCGGGAATCGAACCCGCACGAGCGTTTCGGCTCACAGGATTTTAAGTCCTGCGTGTCTACCAGTTCCACCACCCAGGCAACATTAACAAGAAAGCACCTCTTTTGGTGCTAACTCTGAGCGAAAGACGGGGTTCGAACCCGCGACCTCGACCTTGGCAAGGTAGCGCTCTACCAGCTGAGCTACTTTCGCTTTTGGTGGGGCAAATTTAAGATAGTTATTTATCATTTGCAAAATAATTATTAAAAATCAATAAATATTTCCGTAATTTTGAACTTAAACTAGTCAATATGAGTCAATTCAAAATAGATAATATAGATCTACAACTTTTAGATATTCTTCAAAAAAACGCAAAAATTACTAATTCGCAGCTTTCAAAAGAGGTTGGACTCTCTCCTGCACCTACTTTGGAACGTGTAAAAAAATTAGAAGTGATGGGCTATATTGAAAGCTATCATGCAAAAGTAAATAAAGAAAAAATAGGTCTTGGAGTAAGTACATTTGTTACCGTTAGCCTAATTGGGCATAAAAAACAATTAACAGAATCCTTCGTTTATCAAATACAATCCATTCCCGAAGTAGTAGAATGTCATCATATTACTGGAAATGGAGATTTTCTTTTAAAAATTGTTTCTAGAGATATCGCAGAATACCAAAAATTATTACTTGAAAAAATAAATGAAATTGAAGAGGTTGCCTCCACTTCTACTATGGTCATTCTCTCTACATTTAAAGATTGCGACGCCCTTCCTGTAAATATTTAAAATTTGTATTTATTTCATAAAAAATATTAATATATTTGTTTTTTATTTAAAAAAAGACAAATATGTCCGATTTTTATAGTTTCATCAAAAAAATTAGAAAATCTAAAGGTATTAGCCAGGAGGAAATGGCCTTTAGGCTCAACATATCCTTTTCAACCTATTCTAAAATTGAAAGAGGAATTATTTCTCCTAATGTTGAAAGAATCAATGATATATTCATGGTATTCGGATTACCAGACTTAAGTAATGGAGCTTTCGATGTTATTTATAATATTTTTAATAATGATATGGAAGAAATAAGTGGGCCAAAAATTAATAAAATTGACAATTTTAGTTTTGTTACTAGAAAAGAATTTGAATATTTAAAAACCCAAGTGGAGGAAATAAAAGAATTACTAAAAAATTCCACTATTAAACAATAAATTCACCCTATCTTTGTAGAATGAAATTCACCCTTCATTCATCTGATCCCCTTTCAAAAGCAAGAACAGCAAGCCTGGAAACAGATCATGGTACTATTCAGACTCCTATTTTTATGCCAGTAGGAACCGCTGGTACTGTAAAGGGTGTTCATTTTTCAGAATTACATGATCCAATTAAAGCACAGATAATTCTGGGAAATACCTATCACCTCTATTTACGTCCTGGTTTGGATATTATAGAAAAAGCAGGAGGTTTACATCGTTTTAATGGATGGACAAAACCCATTCTTACGGATTCGGGTGGATATCAAGTTTATTCCTTATCAAGTACGGGAAGAAAAATTATCGAAGAAGGGGTAAAGTTTAAGTCTCATATTGATGGTTCTACGCATTTTTTTACTCCAGAATCTGTAATGGATATTCAAAGAACCATCGGTGCTGATATTATGATGGCATTTGATGAATGCACACCCTATCCATGTGATTATGCTTATGCAAAAAAGTCGATGGAAATGACTCACCGCTGGTTGGATCGTTGTATTAACAGATTCAATGATACCGAACCAAAATATGGTTATAATCAATTTTTATTTCCGATTGTACAAGGTAGCACCTATAAAGATTTACGTAAAATTTCGGCAGAAACGATTGCGTCTAAAGAGGCTGTTGGTAATGCAATTGGAGGATTATCTGTTGGTGAACCAGCAGAGGATATGTATGAAATGACAGATTTGGTTACAGATATTCTTCCAAAAGACAAACCTCGCTATTTAATGGGGGTAGGAACGCCTGAAAATATCCTAGAAGGGATAGCTAGAGGAATTGACATGTTCGACTGTGTAATGCCCACAAGAAACGCTAGAAATGGAATGATTTTTACCAGTCAGGGTATTATCAATATAAAAAATGAAAAATGGAAGGATGATTTTTCATTGATAGATCCATTATTTGAAAATGAAATTCATGGAAATGTAACCAAGGCCTATCTAAGACATTTAATTAAATCAGAAGAATTATTAGGTGCTATGATCGCTTCGGTTTATAATCTTCGTTTTTATTTGTGGTTGGTAGGACAGGCAAGGGAAAAAATCAATTCAGGAGAATTCACTCCTTGGAAAAATAAAATGGTAGTAGATTTAATGCGTAGATTATAATACCTCTGAAAGTACCTTCCAAGATTTTAATTCAATAGTATGATGAAGGTTCACAGAATAATGAAATAATAAGGCTCGAATAATTTCTTGACGGGACCTTCTAGATATTTTAGGATTCTGAAAATAGGGGGCCTCTACTAGATTAAACAAATCATTTAGCCAAACATCTTCAATATTTCCATAATTATGCTGTCTTAATTCATTCGTGAAATCCTTTTGATTTTCAGGTTGAATTCCAATAAAAAAACTTAAATCCCAAAGAAATTTTAAATGAAAATCTTGAAAATTTTCTTCAACTAAATCGAAGGCCATTAAGGAAGTTTCTAAAAATTCAAATAAAGCAGCATTTTCCTCTGTTTCTTTCAATACTTTTAATAAAAATTCTCCCAAAAATAAGCCTATGGAAGTTTTAATGATTTCAAAAGGAATAGTTTTATAGGGAAAATACGGACGAATTTCCTTTATTCTTTGAATTCCCTTATTAGCTTGGTGGTCTACTTCCATTTCCAATAAGGTTAGAGGCTGAAATAAGGCCATCTTATTTTTGCCTTTGGCTGATCTACTTCCTTTTTCGATATAGGTTGTTATTCCTGAAATTTCAGTGTAAATATTGATTATAATAGAGGTTTCTCTATACTTGATATAAGATAAAACGAGTCCTTTTGTCTTGGATTGCATCAATCTAATTCATTAAGGTTATTGGTAATGGCAAGTTCCTGGGAGATTTTTTCTAATATACTATCAATATCCTGATCTGGATCAAATCGAATGGGTTCTTTAAATTCAACCTGAAGGTTTACCCCTCTTTTTTTCATTAATAATCCTTTTTTATCAAAAGCTCTTCTGAAGCCATCAATTTTCACCGGTACGACAATTGGGTTTACATTCTTAATTAAATGTGCTGTTCCCTTTCTTAAAGGGGCGAAAGGCTTGGTTGTCCCTTGTGGAAAACTGATTACCCAACCTTCTTTTAAGGTATTCTCAATATTATCTATTGCCTTAGTATCTACCTCTCTTTGCACATCTTCTCCAGAGGCTCTCCAGGTTCTATTCACCAAAATTGCCCCAGCCTGTGCCAATAAAACTGGTAAAACTCCGTCTTTTCTCATGGTTTCAAATGCCGCAACATAAAATAAATTGGAAGGTGGAGCAACTAAATAAATAGGATAATTAATCGTATTTCTAAAACCCCATTTTACAGAGAAAAATATATGATATAGACAAACCACATCCATAAAATAGGTTTGATGATTCGGCAAAAATAAGACTCCTTTATTTGGTAAATCATCTAAATATTCGGTTCCTTTAATACAGGTTTTATTATAGACTCTCAATCTAAAGTAGGTCAAAAACCCAAACAAAAACATGATGATTCTTTTAATTAAGATAAACTGTCCCATCGCATCTCTTTGAAATAATTCAAGAGAATCAATAAATTTTAAAAACTGTTTAGCTTTATTGGCCATATTAGAATCCGCCTTTACTTATTTTTTTAGGAGGTGCTTTGGTTTTTGTCGGTTGTTGATTGGTAGTTTCTGTTTTCGGCTTTACGATTTCAGGTTGATAATATGCGTTAAACCTTCTCAAAAATACATCTTTTTCATCAGATCCCGCCTCCACCACACGAATTTCTCCTTCTTTCTTATTTTTATCTGCTTGAACTGCCGCTCTAATCTTAGATAAAAACTCATAATCTGAGGAATAAACCCCCATTTCACCATCAAAAAATGCTAAATAATACCAAAGTTTATCACTTAATTCAAAATAAGCATAAAATTCTTCCTTGGATGGCCTCTTAATGATTTCTACTTTTCCATTGATGAGATTATTAACATCTACCGGACCAACATTAACCAAAGACATCGGGCCTGCATGATAAAATGCCCCTGTATTTTGTTCCCAATTTAAATGAATCTTAGAAAAATTTATCGTCCGATTAAATTTTTCATTAGCCCGAGAAAGTGGCATATGAACTTTGTCCATTTCCTTCAAAACGGATTCGTTTAATAATTCATCTTTCAAAATTCTTTTTACTCTATTCAAATAATTATCCCTATCCTCAGGTTCGTCTGCCGAACTTGTAAGAAGGCCCTCTTCCAAATTAAATTTAACAATCCGTTTTCCCATAGCCTCAAGAACTTCTTCATAAAATGGGAATTGTAAACTCAACCAAGTATCCACTCTAGGTATTAGGGAGTCGGTCGACATTTCCAGACTACCAAAAGAGCGAACAAATTCATTTCCTGTGAATAATTCAATCGGACCATCAGCAATAATTCTTTTCTCTGGAATATTCAATTTAAAATTAATCCCTTCCCCTATAACTTGAATTGAATTTGAATCTTCTTGAATAATTCCTTTTGCATTAAATAATATTGGATCATATTCATCATTCATTCTTCCTAAAAAGGTAGGATATAATTTATTTTGCGCGTTTACAAAAATTCCGACCGTCACCAAATTCCCAAATTCATCTACTAAATCATTATCAACCTTAAGTATTGGTTGGGTACCAGGAGTGGGCTCAAATGGAATCCAAGATGATTTAAAATTTGAAATTCCCAAATTTGGGCGAATAAATCCGGAAAATTCTAAATATTCTTGATTAGATTTCAAAAGAATTTCTCCTTTAAAATCTTGGTATTTAGTTATTGGTAAGGAGGTTTTTTCGCCGAAATTTGCTTTTGCTTCCAAATAGGATCCACCAATAACTTGCGGGTCGCCTAGGATATCAAACTGGGTAAACATGATTTTTATTGAATCTCCGCTTGGTCTTGCCAAAAGGTAATTTCCCGCTCCTTTAAAAATTGATGGATTTGCTCTAGTAACAATTAAATCTGAAAGAAAATGTCTATTATTATCTGCATCTAAAATTGCCCTTGCATTCGTAAATGGAACATAATCTCCCCCTTTCTTTATACCAAATTTCCCATTATCTGGAAATATCAAGGATGGTCCAATTCTTACTTTTTCTACACCCGAGAGACTCATGGTTTCAGTAGAAAAATCATAGATGCCTGATTTGGCAAGAATATTCCCATATCCAACTAAAAAATTATTCGTGTCTAATGCTACCAAATTTGTATCGGAAGATTGATAGGTATAAGGACTTAAAACCACTCCATTATTGGAATAAAAATTAAATAATTTTGAATCCCAGTTCCAACTTCCTTTTTGGAATTCAGATTTATAAGCAATATTTGGATATTCAATTATCTTTGAACCAAAATTTGACCCTTGATTAATATTTATAATTTTCGTTCCGACCTGCGATTCCCCTGAAACTTCATTCAATATAATATCTGGCCTAAAGGAATTCTTCCCTTTCCCTAAAATCAAATTTCCTTCTTTGAACATCCAGTTTTTAGCAAAAAAATTGAAATTTTCCGATTGAATACTATTTTCTAAAATCTCTATTTTTCCTTTTCCTGAATATTTATCCTCACTAAAAATTAAATCTCCTATAAAATTAAACTCCCCTTTATAAAAATTTAAATTAGATTGAATAGGATGAATAATAATAGAATCTAAATTATTATAGGCGAGTATTTGGTGGTTTTTTATTTCAACTTCAGGGTATTTTAATTGCTTATTGAATAAGGCCTCAATTTTTCCTGAACTACCTGAAGCTTTTAAAGAATCAGGGAAAATATAAATGGAAGATTCATCTGTATTTAGGGATTTATAGGAAAATTTCCCAGAACTATGTAAACCTGATTTGTCCATTATCAGTGGACTTGCAGAAATTATTTTACCTTTTTTATTATAAATAGCTAAATTAGGACTCTTATCATATTCAAATCCAAAGCCTTGGTCTGGTTGAAGGATTAAATCAGTATCAAAATCATTAATTAATCCATTCGAACTAAAATGCCCTGTGAAGGATAAATCTTTGGATAAAAGGCTATCTAAATAAATATTGGGTACCTTTAAATAAATATCTTTCTTATAGGCCCCATTTGCCCTCCAAAATTGATCAAAATAGGCTGTTACTCCTTTGGGTATAATAAGTTTTGGATAAGCTCCCTTTCCGTTTTTGGAAGATTTATTATTGGGATCTAATAATTCGATTCTTCCTGATTCATATTGTAATTCCCCTCCTACAGGCGTTTTGCCGAGGCTACCATCTGCCAATTTAGGTAAAAACCGTATGGAATCGATTTTTGCTAAATCCAATAAATAATGATTATAGTCAAATTTGGAATTTTGAGAAAAAAATTCATAATTCCCCACTTTAGCAATTCCAGCATAATTAAAATCCCTTCCCTCAGTGAAAACGACGGTATTTCCTAAAGGTTGAATAAAGGAATTAAGAGAATCTGAAAGGTTAATTTCATTAACACCTCTTACCAATAATTCATTTTTACTTAAATCTACGCTGATATTCGCTGTGTCTTTTTTTAAATTATTGGAAAAGGAGGGAACGATAAATTCATCATAATCTTTATTTTGAAATAAAGATAGGGCATAATGTTTGCCAACCCTTGTAAATGAAATTAAATCTCCGGGTTGTTCAATTAAAAGATATCCTTGATCTCTAAACTTATAAAAAGCCGGTCTGATTACCTCAATATTTTTATTATATTCTTGTGCAATATCTAAAAGATATGCTTTGGTTTGTTTTTTCTTTACGAAATAATTGTAAACAATACGCAAGGGATCAAAACTTAATTCCTGTGTTAAATATTGAACTCTATTAGGATTGAAATAATCATAGGATTCTACCCAGGCTGGAATCTTGTCTTTTCCTAATATCCGATAAAAATCAATCCGATTTTCTTTAGAATTTATGCGGGCGATATCAGCAGAAATTTGAAGTTTATGGTGATTATCTTGATACAAAAATCGATCTATACTTGATAAATCCTTCGACCTCAATTCTAGAATATCGGATTCAATATTATATTTAGCGTTTACATTTGGGTGGGTAATTGAATCATTCTTCGCTAAACCTGCCTTAAAAATTGCATTAGAAATTTGAATGTTTCCTTTTTGATCAAAGACAATCCCATTTGACTTGAGTATTAAAGGATGAGTTTTCAGTTCAAAAATTACAGAATGATTCTCTCCATTTAATTCCAAAATTGAATTCCTTAAAGTAAAATTCCCATTTACAAGATAATCATTTACCTCCATCGGTTTAGATAAATTAACAGAGGATTTAAAATTGACCAAAAAAGGAGATCCAGATTTATGTTCTTTCAGAAGAATATTTCCTGTTCCCGCCAAACTTTCATTTTCCCAATTCCAATAACTATCATAGGAGGATAATTCAGATTCTTTTGCATTGAATTGAAATTGATTTAGCTTCCAGGTTTCACCTTCTCTTCCCATATCAATTCCCTCAATTTCACCATTTATTCCACTGAAATCCATGGTTTTCAAAGAAATTTTTAAATTATCAAAATAAAAAACTAAACTATCGCTTTTATGGAAAATTGTGAGATTCGTTTGTTGATAATTTAATATTGGATCCCAAATTTTTGTTGAGGAATCTATTTCCAATTCATATTTTCCACCTATTCTAAAATACAAATTCCCCATTGGTTTTAGGGTTTGATTATAAAAATAGGATTCTAAATTTATCAATAAATTTTCAAGTGCGCCCTTATTCTTTGAATCAATATATGATTTCATTAATAAATTAAAATTATTTAATCTATCTAAATCATCTTTTACGGATAAATAGGATCGAAAAAATAAAAACCCGAGATTTTTTGAATTAAATTTATTGACAAAAAATTCATGAAAAACGGTTTCTAAATAATTTTTCTCCTGGTCATTTAAATTTGGAGAGGAAAAATAGGCATCCCAATCCTTTGCAACATTAATTGCATTATTATAGGAAGAGTTTAATATCCATTTTTTTACCTCCTCCTGAAAATTTTCTTTAGAAGTAAATGTCTGGCTCATTCCAAGAAAACTTATTCCAAGAAGGAGAAGGCAGGCCAATAAATATTTTCCAATCTTCATGTAATTAAAATTACAAATTTGCCATTAAAATTAACGATTTAAGACAGGAAAATAGTATTATCTTTCAGTTTTTACCGATATTTGTACAAAACCCTAAAAAATGAATATTCTACCTCAATTTAAAAATATTAAAGCTTTTGTCTTTGATGTAGACGGTGTAATGACAAACGGACAAATCCATGTTTTGGAATCTGGAGAAGCCTATAGAACCTATTTTGTTCGAGATGGCTATGGAATTCAAACGGCAAGAGATTTGAATTATCATTTCTGCTGCATAACAGGGGGCGGACATAAAGGGACGTTAAAAAGATTGGAAATGCTTCGATTTAATAAGGTGATTTCTGGATTGGGGACAAAAGATAAATTAACTGTATATTTAGAATGGTTAGAGGAAGAGGGCTTTGATGAATCTGAAGTTCTTTATATGGGAGATGATCTTGCCGATTTGAATATTCTAAAAAGAGAAAAAATATTAAGTACCTGTCCGGCCGACGCTGTTCCAGAGATACAAAATGTGGTAAAGTATATATCGCCATTTAAGGGGGGTGAGGGCGCGGTGCGAGATGTGATTGAAAAGGTATTAAAATTAAATAAGCAATGGGTCCAATAATCTTACCTGTAAAGGGAATATCTCCGGTGCTACCGGCCTCCACTTGGATTGCTCCAAATGCTACGATTGTGGGAGATGTAAAGATGGGAGAGAATTGTTCTGTTTGGTTTAATGCGGTGATTCGGGGGGATGTCAATTCGATTGAAATAGGGGAGGGATCGAATGTTCAGGATGGGGCGGTAATCCATTGTACCTATCAAAAAACCAAGACGATCATTGGCAAAAGAGTATCCATTGCCCATAATGCGATTGTACATGGATGTACCATTGAAGATGATGTATTGGTAGGAATGGGTGCCATCATCATGGATAATGCGGTGATAGAGTCTGGGGCGATTATTGCAGCTGGGGCGATTGTAACAGCAGGCACAAAGGTTCCTAAAGGCAGCATTTATGCTGGTAATCCTGCTAAATTCCTAAAGATGGCCGATGAAAAAAGCATTGAAATGGCCCGAACTATTGCCAAAAATTATCAAGTTTATTCGGAGTGGTTTAGATAAAATAACAATTACTTATTGTCTTTTGGCAGACAAGGGTCATTTCCATAACTATTTCTAGATTGAATTTTCCCGTCTTTTCCATGAATGAATATTTCGGATTTATAATTTTTTGCCATATTTCGTGCAATAGAAGTCGCCTCTGCTTTCCTTTCCGTTATAACAGTAAACTTTTTATTTCCTTCTCCTTTTACAGCCCAACCATTTCCTAATGGATATAAATCAAGTTCAAAAAAGTTTTTATCAAAAAAACGATTTATTCAAACCCCTC
>CAZVFE010000019.1:0-28366 GCA_964626405.1 uncultured Cytophagales bacterium
GTAGTCAATGTTTCTTCCCCCAATACCCCTAATTTAAGAGAATTGCAAGAGAAAAAACCTTTGGAAATTATTTTATCTTCCCTTCAAAAGGAAAACAAAAAATATTCGAATCCTAAACCTATTTTACTTAAAATTGCTCCTGATTTAACCGATTCTCAATTAAATGATATTGTGGATTTAGTTAAGGAATTGAATTTAGATGGTTTAATTGCCACAAATACTACGATTTCAAGGGAGGATCTTACGGATAAAAACAAATGGCAAAATCAATTGGGAGGGATTAGTGGTAAACCATTAACTAAAAGATCTACTGAAATTATTCGTTATTTAAATAATCGGCTAGAAGGGAAGGTTCCAATAATTGGTGTAGGGGGGATTATGAATGAAAAGGATGCATTGGAGAAATTGGAAGCAGGCGCAAGTTTGATTCAACTTTATTCAGGCTTTATTTATGAAGGACCAAACTTAATTAAGAGAATAAATCAAGCAATTTTGCATAAAATTTCGTAATTTAATGTGAATATTTCCATATCATTGAATGGCTAAGAAAATTACTCAAATACCGGATAATACATTGCCGCTTAATTTTGATCAAGAATCAAATTCCAAAAATCCTATTGATAAAGAACAGGTTTATAATCGAATTCGATTCTCTACGGGAATGTTCCTTATATTAATATCCTTATTATTATTGGTTTCTTTTGCCTCAAGTTTTGTTTATGGGGTAGGTGATCAATCAGATATGGCCGATGGGGAATTGGTATTTTTCAAATCCTCAAGTATTCCAGTGGATAATTTAGCGGGGATTATTGGGGCTAAATTGTCCTATTATTTTTTATTTAAATGGTTTGGAATATCATCCTTACTTTTAATTCCACTATTTTTTCTTTCAGGATTGAAATTAGTTTTACGAAGAAAGTTTCAATCTTTATCCAATCTTACTTGGCAGGTTTTATTTTATACACTTTGGTTAAGTATTGTATTTGGTTTTTTAACTTATCGTTTCAATTTACCAAATTCCTTAGCTGGAGGAATTGGCTTTTTCGTTAATGAAAAATTATATCAACTTTTTGGAGTTTTGTCTATTTTCATCGTAATCTTAGTTGGAATAGTTTTCATTGTCATGTTTTATAAAATCAATCCAGATATTTCATTTACTAAATCTTCGAAAAAAGAAGCATTGGCTGGAGAATTCTCAGGAAATTCAGATTTAAATGAAGATATTTTTGATGATACCTTGGATGAAGAGGATAAATATTATGAGGAATCAGAAGATGAGGCCAATATCAAACCGATTATGCCTGATTTGGTTGCAGAGGAAATAGAGGTGAGTGAAGAGGGAAGAGGGAATAGTGAAGAGGGAATAGTGAATAGTGAAGAGGGAAGAGTGAATAGTGAAGAGGGAATAGTGAATAGTGAAGAGGGGGAAGAGGATTTAGATTTTTCATTTAAAGTGGCGGAAGAGGATTCAAAAGCAGAGGAAAAGCAAATTGGTTTATTTGATGAAGATGATAATGAAGCTATTGCTAAATTAGGAGTTTATGACCCTACTTTGGATTTATCTTCCTATTTATATCCAAGTTTAGATTTATTAAAGGATTATCAGACCAATAATGAAATTCAAGTAAGTATGGACGAACTGAAGGAAAATAAATCCCAGATTGTTACCACTTTGAGTCATTATGGAATTGAAATTCAAAAAATTGAGGCTACGATTGGGCCAACCGTTACTTTGTATGAGATAGTTCCAAAGGCAGGGGTGCGTGTTTCGAAAATAACTTCTTTGGAAGATGATTTAGCCTTGTCATTAGCTGCCTTAGGAGTTAGGATAATTGGACAAATGCCAGGAAGAGGTACGATTGGTATTGAGGTAGCGAATAAAAATAGAGAAATGGTTCCTTGTAGAACCGTAATTGGTTCTGAAAAATTCCAAAAATCTACCATGGAATTGCCAATTGGATTAGGAAAGACCATTTCTAATGAGATTTTTGTTACGGATTTGGCAAAAATGCCACACTTATTGGTTGCTGGAGCAACAGGGCAGGGTAAGTCTGTTGGAATTAATATGATTCTTACTTCCTTATTATACAAGAAACACCCAGCCACCTTGAAATTTGTTTTAGTGGATCCTAAGAAGGTTGAATTATCTTTATTTAATAAAATTGAAAGACATTTTCTTGCAAAATTACCAGATGAAGAGGATGCAATTATCACAGATACCAAGAAGGTGGTAAATACCTTAAATTCATTATGTAAAGAAATGGATTTACGATATGATTTATTGAAGGATGCAGGTTGTAGAAATATCAAAGAATACAACCAAAAATTCATCAATAGAAAATTAAATCCGGAAACGCATAAATATTTGCCTTATATCGTTTTGGTAATAGATGAATTGGCAGATTTAATGTTGACAGCCGGAAAAGAGGTAGAGCACCCGATTGCTCGTTTGGCGCAGCTAGCTCGTGCCATTGGTATACATTTGGTGGTTGCTACTCAAAGACCATCTGTAAATGTAATTACGGGTACCATTAAGGCGAATTTCCCTGCAAGACTTTCCTTTAAGGTAATGTCTAAAATTGACTCAAGAACGATTCTTGATTCAAGTGGGGCAGATCAATTAATAGGAATGGGGGATATGTTATTATCTTTAGGTTCAGATATTATTCGTTTACAATGTGCTTTTGTGGATACACCGGAGGTTGATGCTGTTTGTGAATATATAGGTGAACAAAGAGGTTATCCTTCAGCATATTATTTGCCAGAATCAGAAGATTCAGAAGGAGGAGGCCTAGACAGAGAGGATTTTGATGCATCTGATAGAGACCAATTCTTTGATGAGGCTGCTCGATTAGTGGTAATGCACCAGCAAGGTTCAACCTCTTTAATTCAAAGAAAACTTCGTCTAGGATATAATCGTGCTGGAAGGTTGATAGATCAACTAGAGGCTGCTGGAATAGTTGGTGCTTTTGGTGGTTCAAAAGCTAGAGAAGTACTTATCAAGGACGAAACAGAATTAGAAAATTTATTAAAAGAATTAAATCAATAATGAAAACCATTCAATCAGTTTTATTTTTATCCATTCTTTTTTTTGCTGAATTAGCTTCTGCACAATCTAATAAGGCAATCACTTATTTGGATAATATGCAAAAGAAATACAAAAGCCTTGCTGGCTTTACGGCTAATTTCAGTTTAGATTTAGGAGACGGAGAACCATTGGTTGGAGAAATTTCCGTAATGGGAAATAATTATAAATTAAAAATGGGGGGACAAGAAATCTTCAACAATGGGGTGGAAGTGGCAACATATTTCAAGGAATTAAATGAGGTAACAATTACAGAATATGATGCAGAGGAGGATGAACTTTCACCTGCTAAAATCTATAATTTGAATAAGAATGAATTTTCAATTTCCTTGATAAAAGAGGATGCAAGTACTGCTCAAATTCAATTAGTTCCCAAGAAATCGCAATCTATTTCAAAGATTGTATTAACATTGGATAAGAATAATTCGAATATTCGCTCTTGGGTTTTAACAGAGAAGTCTGGGGATAAGCAGATATTTAAGGTTACAAAAATGAATACCCAGGTAAAACTTACTAAATCAGTATTTGAATTCAATAGTAAATCTCACCCGGGCGTTGATATTAATGATCTACGTTGATAGCATTACTGGCATTACCAACATTAATGTATCTTCACTTTCGTCTTGATCAGAAGGGATTAATAAACCGGCTTTATTTGGCTCACTTAATCTTAATTCTACAAATTTAGAATCTAGGTTCCCCAATAATTCTGAAATAAATTTAGCATTGAATCCTATTTCTAGAGGATTTCCAGCGTATTCGCAGTTTAGCTCTTCATTTGCTTCATTAGAGAAATCTAAATCCTCAGCAGAAACTACTAATTTATTATCAGCTAATTTGAAACGAATTTGATGGGTAGTTTTATTAGAATAAATTGAAATTCTTCTTACTGAACCCAAAAGTTCCATTCTATTGATGGTACAAATATTATTATTGGTTTTAGGAATGGCATTTTCATATTCTGGAAAACGCTCATCGATAATACGGCATATTAATTGGAAACTATCAAAAGCAAAGAATGCATTTGAACTGGAAAATTCAACATTTACTTGCGTATCATCCGTTGGAAGGGTAGATTTTAATAAACCCAACGCCTTCTTCGGTAAAATAATATTTCCGCTATTTCCCGCTTGAACATCGTTTCTTCTATAACGGATAAGTCTATGCCCGTCAGTTGCAACGAAATTCGTATTATCCCCATTCATTTGAATTAAAACCCCCGTCATTGCCGGACGCATATCATCTGTAGAAACAGCTAATAATGTATTATTGATTGCGTCGCCAAGAACCTGTGCAGGTAATTGCATGCTAGATGTTTTATTTACCTCTGGTACTTTAGGGAAGTCGATAGGATTTTCACCACTCAATTTAAAGCGACCATTGGAAGTTTGAATTTCAGCAGCAAAAGTTGCTTGATCAGCTGTAATTGTAACAGGCTGGTCAGGTAGATTTCTTAATGTTTCCACTAGTAATTTAGCTGGTAAACATATTGAGCCATTTTCACTTCCATTTACATCTACCATGGTGTACATAACAGTCTGTAGGTCAGAAGTAGTTAAACTCAACGAATTTCCATCTAATTCCACTAAAACATTTTCCAAAATCGGAATGATTGGATTACTTGCTACTACGCCATTGATAGCAGAGATTTGTTTCAATAAAACATTGGATGCTACTTGAAATTTCATATAAGTTTTTTTGAGAGATTATATCTTTAAATTTAACCTTGAAGATAAGGTATTTTAAGAATTTTAACAAATACTTAGGTGCTGTATTTTTGTTTTCTATGATAATAAATCCAAGCTCCAATAAGTAAGGTTAAAATGATCGGTAGGATAATATTTAAAAATCGAATAAATGTTCCACTTTCCGAAATTTTTTCCTTATCTAATGGCCTTAAATTGAATTCTTTATTTCTTGCTAGTAAAGAATTATTTTCGTCGATTAAATAATTAAATAGATTGATGATAAAATCTTTATTGGCAAACCGATGTTGCGAATATAAATCAAAGCCTAATTCCAATGGTCCACCCGTATTAGGATCAAGGGCGTTGATAGTCATACTGCTATTTCCAATTAAAACTAATTTCCCTGTATGGATGCCTTGTTCAATAAAATTATTTTTTAGGCTATCCTCAGGTAAAATTCTATTTTTGAAATAGGAATCAAATTTACCTTCTACCATAATTGCGCCAAATTTTTCTCCCTCCTTATATTTTTCAGAATTAAAATCTTCTGCACTAGAAGCAAATGGAAGGGTGGACGGTGCGTTCATTGTTTGGGAAAGATTGCTTGAATGCAAAAGAATCGTTTTTTGATAGGGCGAAGGAATAGTATCAATACTTGAGCCAAATTTGGTATAGATGGCATCTAGATTTTTTGTAATAATATTGGATTGATTTCCTAATAAAAGTGGGAAAGCAGGCCAAGGCATTAATTGTAAATTCCCTTGGTTTCCGAAATTCCCCACCTCCAAAGGGATTGCTCCACAAAGTTGAATATCTTTTAATAGGTTATTATTTAATCTTAATCCTAATCGGTAATAAAATTCCTCTAATCCTGAATTTTTTTCGGTGATAATAATTCCTTGATTTTGGACAGTATCCACTTGAATTCCCTCTTGGAAAAATACCGCTTTACCCCCTTTTAATAAAAATTGATCAATTTTATATATACTATTTTCAGAAAACTTTTTGATTGGATTAATAAGGCAGATTGCATCTAGTCCATCTAAACTTGGGGAATTATCTAAATCAACTGGATATAAATTATAAGCCGCTTGAAGGGAATTGATTAAATCAAAATTTTCAGTGGGGGAATAGGTGCCATAATCAAATAAGAATCCGATATTTTTTTTCTCAGTTTGATCTAAAATTTTTATTCCTTGAATCATTTGATATTCCATTTGTTCAATGGATTGATTCAGAATTTCCTCCGGACTGCTCAATTGATTTCCCTTTAATAAAAGAAGTCCAAATTCTCTTTTCCCTTGGCTCATCAATAAACCTGGCATAGCAAAAGTTTGGGAGGACTGTCCATTTTCAGATTGGATAATATTGGTTGGGTGAATTCCCATAGAATCCAATTGAATGATTATTTTATCTCTTTCTGTTTTTTCAAGGTCTTTATAGATGTCAATATATTCTATGGAAATTTTTTGATTAGCAGTTTTTTGAAAATCTTCAATCGTAGAGATTCCTGCATTTCTAAGTCGCTTAAATCCAGACGGGAGATTATCTCCATTCAAAAAGAATTTAATATGAATGGGGGCTTTAAGATTTTCTAGAATTCCTTTTGTTGAGGGGGCTAGGGTAAATCTTTTATCCTGAGAAAGGTCAATTCTTCCATCTATAAAAAAAGAAGAAATGAAGATTGCGATTCCAATCCCCAATATGGTAAAAAAAGATTTAGAATTATTTCCCATAAATAAAAAGTCAATTTAAAGTTAAGTTAGGATTTTCATAAAAAAAAATCTGCAAGTTTTGCCTGCAGATTTTCTTTTATATTAGGATAAATTTTAATAGAATTTATATCTATTATCTTTAATATTTGCATTTTCTTTTATTGCCTCATTAATCATATAAGTAGATTGTTGATTTAATAATGATTCTCTTTGCTTTTTGTATTGGCTATAATCTGCCATTTCATTCGCTTTGATTTCAGAGGTTTTTTGGGCGATAAATACACCATTTTCACCAATAAATGCTTTAGAAATTTGACCTATTTTTAATCCAGCAATTTTACCTAGAGCAATTACATCTGGTCCTGCCATATTTAAAATTCCTCTACTTAAATTTAAATTTTCAACGCTATCTACTAATGCACCTGCTCCATATTGTTGAGCAATTGCTTCTAGGCTATTACCATTAATAGCTTTTATTTTTTCTAAGATTTTTTCTCCTTTTAATTCATTTCCTACTTGGTAGTTTAAATCTAAAAGATAATCTTCCACCTTAACATCATCCTTATCAGATTTTGCAGTAAGATATGCTACAATATATTGGTTTTCGTATTCAAAAACTTTTCTTGAACCATCTCCCAATTTTGTATCTTCATCATAAGCCCAACGTACTAAATCTCTCGCATTTTCTAATGTATTTACATTTACTGCATCTGGACTTAATTTATCAGCTCTTAACATGATAAGAGATGAATCTTTTTCTAAGGCTTTAGTAAAGGATTCAATATTGGTATTTGCGTTTGCAAATTCATCTGCTTGTGCATAAACTCTATCTAAAGTAGTTTGAGATGCAGAAATATATTTGTTAATGGTTGCTAATTTATAATAGGTATTCGTTTTAGCTTCCGTAACCTTTACTATATGATATCCGAATTCTGTTTCAACTAAATTTGGTAATAAACCTGTTCCGTTGAAAGAAAAAACTGCATTTTCAAATTCTTTTATCATGGTTCCATTATTTTGGAAGAAACCTAAATCTCCACCATTTTGTGCTGAACCATCCATTGAATTAAAATTCGCCAAAGCTTCGAAATTGCCACCATCCTTAATTTGCTTTAATAAGGCAGATGCCATTTCTTTTGCTTGTGCTTTTGATGAATCTGAAGTACCTCTTGGTCTAATTAAAATATGACTTGCACGAAGGGTAGAATATTTATCTTGATCCTTTCCATCATATTTTAAGATTGTATAAACATTTCCATTTTTAAATGGACCATAAATTCCTCCAGCTTGAAATTCACCCATTCTTTCTTTGATATTCTCTGGAATATTCGAATAAGTTAGACGATAAGGGATTTTTTCATCTGAATTTAATGCAGCAAAAGCTGAATCATTCGTAGCTGTTGCTAAATCTTTTGCTAATTGTCTAATCTCAGATAAAAATCCAGTAGAATCTTCTTTAGTTGGAATAACTGGGAAGGTAACATACTGAATTGAACGAGAATTATATCCAGGAAACATTTTTTTATGATTCGAAAGATATTTCTCTAATTGAGATTCTTCGATTTTAACGCTTGAATCTGGAATTGAATAGAATGGTACAAATACAAATTTTGCATTAAAATTCGTGTTTTGAGATAAATACTCCTTTTCAGCTTCTTTTTGAGAAACATAATTTGATAAACGAATTAAATTCTCATATTTTGTTTTCTGACGATCCTTGATTAATTGTTGCTCAAAATTAGCCCAAGCTTGTTGTTGTTCTACTGGTAAAGTTTTTAAATTACTCAAAAACTGGTTAATATAAGCTAGATCTAATTCTCCAGTAGAAGGATTGGTAAATTGCTGACGAACCGCTGGGTGAATATTTTTTCCAGTAACCATATCCGTTAATTCTTCTGCAGAAACACGAATACCTAGAGCATCATATTCTTTTTTGTAAGCAATATCTACTATTAATTGATTCCAAATTTGATTTCTTATTTGTTGTTGATCAGCAACTGATGGTGCTTGACCAGTTTGAGCAGTAAATCCACTGATTGCTTCTTCTACCTTTTTTTGGTATTCCTGGATTTTAATTTCTTGTCCAGAGATTTCTCCTACTGTTGTACGATCATTCCCTCCAAATAATGTGGAATTTCCTGAGAAAATATCACTTCCTACTAAAAATAAAACCAAACTGATTGCGATTGCTCCTGCTGCAATTCCCGACTTCTCTCTAATTTTTGTAATTAACGCCATTGAAATTTATATAATTAAATATTTATTAGTCTTTTTATAATTTTAAAGAAACGCAAAATAATCTAATTTATCTTGAAAAAACAAGTTAGATTATTATTTAGCTAAAACTTCTTTTAAACTTTCTAGAAAAATATCTGATTCCTTTTCTGAAATACCTAGGCTAGGTAGTAATCTAATGGTATTTGAACCTGAATTTCCGCAGAAAATATTCTTTTCTAATAATAATTCTTTTACTACTTCTTTTTGAGGTTTTTCAATATCTATTCCGATCATTAAACCTCTTCCTCTTACTTGGATTACCCCTGGAATTGAAATTACTTCATTCATGATATAATTTCCAATTTTAAAGGCATTCTCAACTAAATTTTCCTTTTCAATAATTTCTAATACTGCAATTCCTGCTGCACAAGCCAAGGGATTTCCTCCGAAAGTTGTTCCTAGCATTCCATAGTATGCTTCAATTTTTGAAGAAATTAAAACTCCGCCGATAGGAAAACCATTTCCCATTCCTTTTGCAGTCGTAATTATATCTGGATGTACCTGATAATATTGATGAGAGAAGAATTTCCCCGATCTTCCATAACCACATTGTACCGAATCAAAAATTAAAATGGCTCCAACTTCATCACATTTTTTTCTTAAAGCTTTAAGAAATTCCTCCTCCGCAACATTTATTCCTCCAACTCCTTGAATGCCTTCAACAATTACCCCAGCAGTCTGTTCATCAATTTCAGATAAATCAGACCATTCATTAAAGGGTAAAATTTTATTTTCATCAACCTTATTAAAAGGAGCAATTATTTTAGGATTGTCGGTGACGGATACAGCACCTGAAGTTCTACCATGGAAAGATTTACTAAATGAAATCATTTTTCTTCTTCCAGTTACAAATGAAGCTACCTTTAAGGCATTTTCATTCGCTTCAGCACCCGAATTTACCAAGAATAAATTGTAATCCTCATAACCTGAAATTTTACCCAATTTTTCTGCTAAAATTTCTTGTCCTGCTAAATGAACTGAATTGGAGAAAAAACCTAATTGATCTAATTGATTTTTTATCGATTCAACATAATGAGGATGGGAATGCCCTACCGAAATTACGGCATGTCCTCCATATAAATCTAAAATTTCTTTGCCATTCTTATCGAAAACATAGGCTCCTTTTCCTTTTACAAGTTCAATAGGGTATAGTGGGTAAACGTCGAATAATTTCATTTTAATTTTATTAAAAACTGGATCCTTTTAATTTTAAACCTGCATCTTCCTCCCAACCCATCATTAAATTTAAATTTTGCACGGCTTGTCCGGAAGCTCCTTTCAATAAATTATCAATAATTGAAGTAATTAAAATTTGGTCACCATGTTTTTCTATTTGAATAAATCCTTTATTGGTATTAACAACCTGTTTTAAATCTAAGCTTTTTTCAGAAAGGAATACAAATGGGGAATCTTGATAATAATCCTGATATATTTTCTTTACTTCTTCTAGGTTTGCGGAACATTTAGTATAAATATTGGCCATGATTCCTCTTGTAAAACTTCCTCTGTAAGGTAGGAAATGAACTGGAATTTCGGTATTATTTTTCCTTAAAACCATCCCAATTTCAATTAAATGTTGGTGGGAAAAGGGTTTGTAAATACTAATATTATTACTTCTCCATGAAAAATGTCCTGTTGCACTTAAAGATTGTCCGGCACCAGTGGACCCTGTTACTGCTGAAACATGAACGTCTTCTTTGATAAGTCCTGCAGAGGCCAAAGGTAATAATCCCAATTCGATGGAAGTTGCAAAACAGCCTGGATTAGCAATTTTTTTCGCTTTTTTTATTTTTTCTTTTTGGAACTCACAAAGTCCATACACGAATCCATTAGATTCATCTCTGTAGTCTGTAGATAAATCAATTATGATTGTATCGCTATCAATTGAATTGGTTTCCAGGAATTTTTTTGATTCCCCATGGCCAGCGCAAAGAAATAGCGCATCTACTTTTTGAATATCTTGACTAAATTCCAATTCCGTAGAACCGAGAAGGTCTGTATGGATTGAATAAACTGGTTTTCCTGCTTGCGAATTTGAATGGACAAAGGCGATATTAATATGGGGGTGATTGATTAATAATCTGAGTAGTTCACCTCCGGTATAACCTGCTCCACCTACTATCCCAATTTGTTTTTTCATTTTATTGATTGTTTACTTGCTGGAAAATCATTGTCTGATTCGAAATGATTTTAGAGAAGCCTCTTACATCATCTCCACTCCAGGCATTATTCATCTCACCATAAGCACCAAACTTAGCCGACATTAAATCATTATCTGATTTACAGCCTGTAACCATAAATCTATAAGGGTGTAATTCAATTTGAACGGTTCCTGTAACATTGTTTTGTGTGTCTGCTAGGAAAGTCTCAAAATTTCTCATTACTGGATCAAGGTATTGACCTTCATGCAATAAATTGCCGTACATATCGCCAATGGATTGTTTCCATTGTAATTGGTGTTTGGTAAGAACGTGCTTTTCTAATAAGTGATGGGCTTTTATGATAATTAGAGGAGCTGGTGCTTCAAACCCTACTCTTCCTTTAATTCCAATGATCGTATCTCCCACGTGAATATCTCTTCCAATTGCGAATGAAGAGGCAATTTCCGTTAACTTATTTATAGCATCTATTTTTGAATCAAAAATTTCACCATTTATCCCAATAAATTCGCCTCTTTTAAATTCTAAACTTAATTTTTCTGGCTCAGTTTTGGTTAATTGAGATGGCCAAGCCTCCTCCGGAAGGTATCCATCGGAAGTTAGGGTTTCTTTTCCGCCAACAGATGTTCCCCATAAACCTTTATTGATTGAATAAGTAGATTTATGCCATTCTTGAACAACTCCTTTTGAAATAAGATAATTGATTTCAGCCTCGCGGGATAATTGCATATCACGAATAGGGGTAATAATTTCGCATTCAGGTGCTAAAATTCTAAAAACTACATCAAATCGTACTTGATCATTTCCGGCTCCTGTGGATCCATGTGCGATTGCTTTTGCACCCATTTGGGCAGCATATTTTGCAATGGCAGTTGCCTGGAAAACTCTCTCTGCTGATACAGATAGGGGATAAGTATTATTTTTTAATACATTTCCAAAAACTAAAAATTTGATACAATTTTCGTAATATTCATTTGTAACATCCAAGGTCACATGAGATACTACACCCAAATTATAGGCTTTTTCTTCTATTTCTTTTAATTCCTTCTCACTAAATCCCCCTGTATTTACCAATGCGGAATGCACTTCTAAATTTTTCTCTTCTGATAAATATTTTACACAAAAGGATGTGTCCAATCCACCACTAAATGCTAATATTACTTTTTCCTTATTCATCTTAATTTTTTCCCTTTCCTCTGGGCTTTAATAGTTTTTGTTTAAAATTATTCAATTTTTCTAATACTTTAGCATTAGTTTGAATTAACCATTTTTCCTTTTCTTCTTTTGGTTCTTCAGATTTTAATTCTTTTTTTGAATTCTCTTTGGCAATTTCCTCTGGATCGTACATCATACCCGTACATAGACAAATCTTACCTTGAGTTCTAGAAAGAATATCGAAATTTACGCATGTTTGACAGCCTTTCCAAAATTCTTCGTCAACAGGTAGTTCTGAAAACGTAGTAGGTTCATAACCTAAATCTGAATTTATCTTCATTACAGCCAGGGAGGTAGTGATTCCAATTAATTTTGCATCCGGATATCTTTCTCTGGATAAATTAAAAGCTTTCTTTTTTACCTCCTTTGCAACGCCAAATTGTCTATAATCTGGTTTTACAATTAAACCTGAATTGGCAACAAATTTGCCATGTCCCCAGGTTTCAATATAACAAAAGCCTACAAAATCGCCAGTTTCATTATCTGTGGCGATAATAGCTTTCCCCTCCTCCATCTTTTTAATTAGATATTCTGGAGTTCTTTTTGCAATTCCAGTTCCTCTGGCTTTTGCGGATTCTTCCATTTCCTTAGATATAGATTCTGCTAAAGAAAAATGGGTGGAGTTGGCAACCTGAATTGTATAAGGTTTCATTAAAGTATGTGAAATAAGAATTTAAAAGGATAAATGGATAAAGGGTAGCATCTAAAGATTAGATGCGTATAGTAAAGTACCTACGTCGTCGTAAATTAATTGCGAAAAAATTATCCAATTGGTTCATCAATTTTAAAATTTATAAATTCTTATAAAGACCAATACTACAAAGTTTATCAATTTGGATTAAAAAAACAATAATGTTTGCTTTAAATAATTTAACTTTGTTTTTTATATGAAAAAACCAATAATTGTAATCAAGTTCGGATCATCCATCATTACTCAGTCTTCTGGTGAGGTAAATGAAGGGATTATTGCCCAAATTTCTCAGGAAATAGCTGAAATTCAAAAGGTTTACCATATTGTATTAGTTTCTTCAGGTGCGGTTGCAGCGGGGAAATCTGCCATTAAAAATTATAAAGGGAGCTTATTAGAAAGAAAAGCAGCGGCTTCAATTGGTAACCCAAGACTGATTTCAATTTATAACAATTATTTTCATCAATATGGGATTTCTATTGCTCAGTCTTTATGTGAGCGTCACCATTTTTCCCAAAGAAATCAGTTTCTTCAATTAAAAGAAACCTATCAAGAATTGTGGGAAAATAATATTATTCCTATTGCGAATGAGAATGATTTGGTTTCAAATTTAGAAATAAAATTTTCTGATAATGATGAGTTAGCAACTTTAATTGCAGCAGGTTTTGGCGCGGAAAAATTATTAATTGCAACTTCGGTAGGCGGTTTGTTGGATTCCAATAATCATATTATTCCCCAAGTTAAAAAAATTGATTCTTCGATTTTATCTTTAGTGAATAAAGAAAAGTCAAATTTGGGTTTAGGCGGAATGATTTCAAAGCTTACCTTTACGAAAATGGCGAATCGTCTTGGTATTAAGGTGATAATATTCGGAATGAAAGAGGAAAGAGCCATTCTTCGGGCGGTAAATGAGGAGATTGGAACGGTATTTTTACCTCAAAAAGCAAGCTTATCTTCTCGTCAGAAATGGTTGGCATCTGGTTCATTAATTGCAGCAAAGGTTATTATCGATGAAGGTGCTGCCAATGCAATTTTGAATCGAAAAAGTTTATTGTCTGTAGGGGTAAAGGAATATATTGAAAATTTTGAGGAAGGAGAGGTGATTGAAATTTTGGACTTAAATAAAGAATTAATTGCTATAGCACAGGCATCCAATTCTTTGAATAATATAAAGGCGGGAGCAAAGGAAATTGCCCACGCCAATGATATCGTATTATTTTAATTTAAGGAATTATAATTGCATTTCCTGAGATGATATCTTGTTCTACCACCTTGTATTTCACATTTTCCTTTTTAGATCCATCCTTGTATTGAACATTCACCCTTTGGTTTCTATCAGCAATTTTCTCAGCTTGCCTTGGTGCAACTTTTTCTTGATTAATCTGACTTGGATCGTGATATTCTGGTTTTGCCTTAGATGCTCCTACATTATTTACCAAAGAGGAAATCGATTCAGCCTTATTTTCACTTAATTTGGGAGCCTGTGTTTTAGGCTTTTGTTGAGTAGAATTTGTTTCTTGGATTTGTGGAATATTCGCCTTCAATAAGAAACTTATCGTATCAACATTTACTTTTGCAATGAATTTTTGGAATAATTCTACTGCCTCAAATTTATAAATTAATAAAGGATCTTTTTGCTCAAAAACAGCATTTTGTACGGATTGTTTTAAATCATCCATTGCCCTCAAATGCTCTTTCCATTCTTGGTCAATTAAAGATAATGTAATAAATCTTTCCATTTCTCCAACAACCTCTTTTCCTTTCGTATCAATGGTTTTTTGTGCATCTACAATGATTGCAGTGGTAATCATTCCATTTGAAATAGGAACCTGTAAGCCTTTATAACCCTGACGCAAAGCTTCCTGTGCCACCGGAACTACTTTCTCGCAGATTAAGTTATTCTTATCCAAATAATGCTTTTCTGCAGCTAAATATAATTCATTGACTTTCTTGTCATGGTTCAATCCTCCAAATTCTTCTGCGGTAAATGGCGGTTCCATTCCCAATACTTCAATTACACGTAATTCTAATTCTTCGAAATTAGAATAAGAATTTACAATATCCTGTACTACATCGAAAATTGTATTGATAATATCTAAGGATAGTCTTTCTCCAAATAATGCATTCTGACGTCTTTTGTAAATAGCATTTCTTTGGAAATTCATTACATCATCATATTCCAATAAACGTTTACGTACACCAAAATTATTTTCTTCTACCTTTTTTTGTGCCCTTTCAATAGATGAAGTAATCATCGAATGTTGAATTACTTCTCCTTCTTCCATTCCCATTCTATCCATTACCTTAGAGATTCTATCTGAACCGAATAGACGCATAAGGTTATCCTCTAAAGAAACAAAAAACTGTGATGAACCAACATCTCCCTGACGGCCTGATCTTCCCCTTAATTGTCTATCTACTCGTCTAGATTCATGTCTTTCTGTACCTACGATAGCTAATCCACCAGCTGCTTTAGATTCTGGACTCAGTTTAATATCCGTTCCTCTACCAGCCATATTCGTTGCGATGGTCACCTTACCACTTTGGCCTGCCTCCGCAACAATATCCGCCTCCCTAGCATGTTGTTTTGCATTTAATACATTATGAGGAATTTTTCTTAAGGTCAATAATTTTGATATAATTTCAGAATTCTCCACGGAAGTTGTACCTACTAAAACAGGCCTTCCTTCAGCTACTAATTCTTGAATTTCTTGTGATACGGCATTGTATTTTTCACGAATTGTTTTATAAACCTTATCTTGATGATCTTTTCTTTGTATCGGGCGATTGGTTGGTATTGAAACAACATCCAATTTATAGATAGTCCAGAATTCTCCTGCCTCAGTTTCTGCCGTACCTGTCATACCCCCTAATTTATGATACATTCTAAAATAATTCTGGAGGGTAATTGTTGCATAGGTTTGTGTGGCATCTTCTACCTTCACGTGTTCCTTAGCTTCAATAGCTTGGTGTAGACCATCAGAATATCTTCTGCCTTCCATTACACGGCCCGTTTGCTCATCAACAATTTTTACTTTGCCATCCACGATGATATATTCCGTATCTTTTTCGAATAGGGTATAGGCTTTTAATAATTGATTTACCGTATGAATTCTTGCTGCTTTACTATTGTATTCATCAATTAAACTTTCCTTGGCTCCCAAACGGTCAGCATCAGTTAAAGCAGTATTTTTATCAATCTTATTTAAATCAATACTTAAATCTGGAAGAATAAAGAATTGGCTATCACCTGAATTTTGGCTAAGGTATTCCAAGCCTTTTTCGGTCATTTCAACCTGATTATTTTTTTCATCAATAGTGAAATATAAAGGTTCAATCGCCTCTGGCATTAATTTTTGGTTATCTGCCAAATAGATTGCCTCTGTTTCATTCATCAATTGTTTGATTCCTGATTCAGAAAGGAATTTAATCAATGGTTTTGATTTAGGAAGTCCTTTGTATGCTCTAAATAATGCTAAACCACCTTCTTTTTTATTTCCTGAAGAAATTAATTTTTTTGCTTCAATTAAGAAATCTTGTACTAATTTTCTTTGAACTTCAACAATTGAGGATACTTGTGGTTGATAATTCTCATATTCCTGTTCATCCCCCTTTGGTACAGGTCCTGAAATAATTAAAGGAGTTCTTGCATCGTCAATTAAAACTGAGTCAACTTCATCCACCATAGCAAAATGGTGAGGACGTTGTACTTGATCCTCCTTCGAGCGTGCCATATTATCTCGTAGATAATCAAATCCAAACTCATTATTAGTTCCGTAGGTAATATCTGCTAGATAGGCTTTTCTTCTTGCCTCAGTATTTGGCTCATGCTTATCAATACAATCCACTACCATTCCATGGAATTCAAATAAAGGAGCATTCCATTCTGAGTCTCTTTTTGCAAGATAATCATTGACAGTCACCAAGTGTACTCCTCTTTCGGCCAATGCATTTAAATAGGATGGGAGGGTAGAAACTAAGGTTTTTCCTTCCCCAGTGCTCATTTCTGCAATCTTTCCTTGATGTAAGACAATTCCTCCAATTAATTGGACATCATAATGAACCATGTCCCAGGTAATATCATTTCCGGCAGCTTTCCATGAGTTTTTCCAGATAGCTTTTTCGCCATCAATTATTACATTTTCCTTTTTGGAAGCAATAAATTGGTCGTGAATTGTAGTCTTTACAACTAATTCTTTATTTTGAGTAAATCTTCTAGCAGTTTCTTTGACTACCGCAAAGGCAGCTGGTAATATTTCATTTAAAACTACTTCGATTTGAGCATTTCTTTCAAGATTTAATTGATCAATTTCTTGGAAATATTGATCCTTTTCATCAATATTTTCCGTTTCTTGAGCGGTATTTTTTAAATCATCAATTTTTTGATCTATCTCCTTAAGGTGATCTTTTATTCTTTCTTTAAAAAAAGTGGTTTTCGCACGCAATTCATCATCTGAGATATTCTCTAATTGAGCAAATTCAGTTTTAATTTGTTCTACAATTGGCAGAATTGCCTTAATATCTCTTTCAGATTTTGTTCCGAATAATTTGGCTATGGTTTTGTTTACTACAGAAAGCATTTTAATTTTAATTTCTCTTCTACACTATGAAGTTGCAATTTACCAATTTGAACTGGTTATTTACTAATTTTGTTCCATAATAATAAAATAATTTTAACTATGTCTAATCCTCAGGTTCCAAGATCTCGTCCACCACGTAAAAAATTGAAAATGCCAATTTTTGGAAATATGGTTAATTCTGGTGCTTCAAATGAATATAAGGAAGATCCAATATTTAGTAATAAGTGGGTAATAAGAGGGGTTATAATCGTGATTTTTCTTTCTTTTGTATTACCTTATTATTTCCCAAAGTTTTTTGGTGGAAGGAAAATTTATGATTCTAAATCTGAAATAAAGGAATTAGCCTTGGATGGAGTGATTCGAAAAAAATATTACGATTCAAATAATCCAAGAAAAATACATCGGTTTTTGGTAGTGGTAAATAAGGATGGAACAAAACCTATGATAGATTTGTACAAAAATGACTCGGCATTTTTTGAAAATGTAGCAGTTCCCTATCGTATTTACAAAGAATCTGGCTCACTTGATGTAAGAATTTCTCGATTTAATTTATCTGATACAACGATTACCTTACAAGTTGATTGATAATTTTCCCGTCTTGCATTTCAATAATTCTATCCGTATTATTTGCAAAATCCTCATCATGGGTTACAATTAATAATGTTTGGGAATATTCTGCTGACAATTCTTTGAAAATATCAAATACAATTCTTGAATTTTTTTTATCCAAATTTCCTGTGGGTTCATCTCCCATGATGATAATTGGATCGTTGATTAATGAGCGCGCAATTGCCGCTCGCTGTTTTTGTCCACCCGATAATTGATTCGGTAATTTTAGAGCCTCACTTTCTATTCCGAGGATTTTAAGTTTCTCATAAGCCCGATGTTCAATTTCCTCTTTGGAATATTTTCCAAGTTTCAATCCTGGAAGCATGACGTTTTCTAGGGTAGTAAACTCGTTTAATAAATAATGAAATTGAAAAACAAATCCGATTAATTCGTTTCGAATTTTTGCCAAATTCTTTTCTTTTTCCCCTTTTGTAGATTTTCCATGGATAAATAATTCTCCAGAGAAATCTGTATCCATTGTGGAAAGTATGTATAATAAGGTTGATTTTCCACAACCAGATTTTCCAACAATTGAGGTAAAATCTCCTTTTTCAAGTTTAAAAGAAATTTCCTTAAGAACCTGTACGGTCATAGGGTCATGAAAGGACTTTGAGATTTTTTTTGATTCTAAAACGATTTCTCTCATATTATTTTCCTCTAATTATTGAAACAGGATCTATTTTACTTGCTTTTTTTGCAGGAAAGTAACCGGCAAAATAGGTTGTAATCAAAGAAAAGCTTCCTCCAATGATATAATATTTGATATTATAGTCCACTGGGAAGGTATTTACAGTAGGTAAAGCTTCCGTAACAAAAGGGGTATTATCAATGATATTTGAAAGGCCGAATCCAAATATTAATCCAAAACCACCACCAAAAACTCCAATTAATAAGGCTATGAAAATAAAGATTGTTTGAACATCCCTTCCTGAAAAACCTGTGGCTTTTAAGATGGCAATTGAATCCATTTTTTCATAAATCATCATATTTAAGATATTATAAATTCCAAAGCCTGCGACAATCAATAAGGTAATACCTACAGCATAAGAAATCATGTTTCTAATATCAGAACCCGTATCATATTGGGCATTGGCAGATTTGATATCAATAGCTTCAATCCCAAAAATTTCAGCATATTCTTTTGAAATGGGTTTTGCAATCGACATATCATTTAATTTTACATTGATATCGGTCATGAATTCATTTCCTTTACCTAGTAATTTTTGAGTTGTAGCAATAGAGCAATAAGATTGAATTTTATCCCAATCTGCAATTCCCGACTGGAAAAACCCAACTACTTTTAGGGGTTGAATATCCCCGAAAATGGTCGTTACATTGATGACATCACCTACTTCAATCAATAAAATGTCTGCTACACCTTTTCCTAGAATTATACTATTGGGGATATTTTTTAGGTCTAAATAATTCCCTTTAACTACATAATCATTGAAGAAAAATAAGCGATTTTCATTTTCTACATCTACTCCATTAATGGTTCCGTTAAGTTGAATTGTTCCGGAATTATAAAATACTTGGGTCACCGCTTTGGGCGTAACACCTTTTACCCTAGAATCTTTTAAAAGGGTTTGTATGATATTTTGACCATTATGTATATCTAAACGTTCATTTTTCGGTTTGATGGATCTTACAAAGGCCTCCGTCGAATCATTATTTAAAGCTTCTTGAATGGGTTGAATTTTTGTTGGAAGAATTTCCTTATATAATCGTACATGCGGAGTACGGTTAGTAATTAGGCCATCCAATAATTGGTTTAAACCATTCATGAAACCTAATAAGGCAATAAACATGGTTATACTGAACATTACCCCCACAGCTGCAACGAGGGTTTGTTTCCATCGAGCCAATAGAAGTGAAATTGCAATTTTTATAAGCAGCCCTATTTTCATTTCTTAGGAAGGATTAGTTCATTACTTTCATCTAAGCCTGAAAGGACCTCCGCAAATTCAAAATTCTTTAATCCAATTTTAACAGGGATTTTATTTTCATTTTTATCTAATAAAATACTATCCTCAAGTAATAAATTTCTAGGAATCACTAAGGCATTTTCCTTTGATTTTATTTCAATATTTGCTTCGAAGCTTAGGTTCGAAAACATTTTAGAGGGATTTTTTTCAAATTCAGCCTCAACATCAAATGTTTTCGTACGCTCATTCATAATTGGATTGATTTTTGTGATATATGCAATAAGAATAGTGTCTGGAAGGGAAGAGATTTTTACATACGTTTTTTGTCCCAATTTCAAATCAAAAATATCATTTTCATCAATTTGCATTTCTAGTTTATAACTAGACGTATTTCCGATGGTTATTAGTGGTAATTGAGGAGAAACTAATTCTCCTACTTCTCGATTTATAGCAAGGATTTGTCCGTCTACCTTGGCACGTATAATATAATTATCCTCCATTTCGGATGAAATTTTGAGGTTATTTTTTGCTTGAAGTGAATTAAGATTCACTAATTTTTTGAAATCAACCAAATTTTGAATGGCCGAAGAATAGGCTGATTTTGCATTTTTATAGGCTAAGAATTTAGCCTCTAAATCAATTTTTGTTCCGATGTTTTTTTGCCATAAATTTTTCTGACGGAAATAAATGGAGGAATCCAGCGAAAGTTTTTCTTTTGCTAATTCCACCATTTTATTCATTTCCTCAATTTTACCCTGGTTATTTTTAGAATCATTGTATTCAGCTAAAAGGGCAGCATTTTTTTCTGAAATATCTTGGATAGAATTTTTTAACTTAATTAAAGCTTGTCCGGCTTTAACTAAATCCCCTTCTTTTACTAAAATTTCATCAATTTCTCCGCTGACTAAAGCGTATGAATCGTATTGATTTTTACTTTTTACATAACCAGAAGCAAAGATTGATTCTATAATTTTTTTTCTTTCTGGCTTAAAAGTAACAACCTCTTCTTTACAGGAAACTAAATTTAAAATCAATAAAAGAAGGGTGATTTTTTTAATAATTCTAACCATTATATATTTAATTATGATTTCATGTCAATTACAAATCGATATTTTACGTCTGATTTAATTACCCGCTCATAGGCTTCGTTAATTTGGTTTGGGCTAATTATTTCAACGTCTGATGTAATATTATTTTGGGCACAAAAATCCAACATTTCTTGCGTTTCTTTGATACCTCCAATCATTGAACCAATAATGGATCTTCTATTGGAGATCAATTTTGCGGCTGCAAATTCATTATCTTCTGGTGGAATACCTACTACAAGCATCTTTCCTTCTAATTTAAGAAGATTTAAAAATTTGTTCATATCATGTTTTGCCGCTACAGTATTTAAGATAACGTCAAAACTTGATTTTAAAGCATCTAATTCTTCTTGATTCGTACTTAAAACAAAATGATGTGCACCTAGTTTCTGAGCATCAGCTTTTTTGGATGGAGAGGTAGAAAGCATCGTTACTTCTGCACCCATTGCTACTGCAAATTTTACACCCATATGTCCAAGTCCACCCAACCCTAAAACAGCAACTTTATCTCCTTTTTTAATATTTGCATACATTAAAGGAGAATAGGTTGTAATTCCAGCACATAATAGAGGTGCTACTCCAGGTAATTGTTCATCTGAAAAAGGAATATGCAAGGCATAATGCTCATCAATTACAAATTTATCTGAATATCCGCCGTAAGTTGGGGTTTTCCCATCTCTATAATATCCATTATATGTTCCCGTCATTCCATCTTCACAATAATTTTCCCATCCATCTTTACAAGGGTTACATTCCCTACAGGAATCAACAAATACTCCAATTCCAGCTGTATCACCCACTTTGAATTTTGTTACTTGAGAACCTACTTCTACTACCTTTCCAACAATTTCATGTCCTGGAACGATTGGATAAAGTGCTGGTCCCCATTCAGATCGTGCCATATGGATATCAGAATGGCAAACACCACAAAATAAAATATCCACTAGGATGTCTTTTTCTCCTACTTCTCTTCTCTCAAGGTTTGGGATTTCTTGAATTTTTGATTCTGGGTTAATTGCCCCAAATGCAGTAATTTTCATAATTTGATTTTAAATTTATTTATAAAGATAACAAAATTCTTTTTTGCATGTTTTGAAAAAAAATTGAATTTTTGTGAATCTTTAAAATGGCGCCATAGTTCAACGGATAGAATAGACGTTTCCTAAACGTTAGATGTGGGTTCGATTCCCGCTGGGGCCACATAAAAAATTGCTAACATTTCAGAGAAATGTTAGCATACATCCATATAATTACACATATTTTTTATTTTTTTTTCAAGACCTTTGTTTTTTTGAAAATCTAACCACGAATAAATGAAATTATCATTAAAGTTATCAATCGTTTTTCTCTTATTATTTTTCAATTTTTCCATCTTTTCTCAAGATCAATCCTTGCAAAAAGAATTTATTATTCAACAAACAGTAAAGGAAATTCAATCTTTATATCCTGATTATACTTTATCCCTTGATGAATTGAAAAGGGTATTATTGGAAAATGGAATAGATATTGACCGAGAAAATTTAAATGATTTAATTGATCAAAGAAAGGAAATTCAAACTATTCTCCAAAATTATATAGAAAATTCGAAAAAGAATGGGGGAGGTTCTGGCTTAATAAGTTTTCAGAATAGAGGTTTAACGGGCCTAAACTTAAATAATTCTTCTGGAAATCCCGAATTTAGTGACAGAGGTATTTCTCCTTTTTCCTTTCAAAATAGAGTGGTAGGTTTAGAGATCCAACCAAATTTAGAAACGGATTCTTTGGAAAAAGATTCCACTGAAATTAGCCGAAAAATATATGGACATGATTTGTTTAAAAATTATTTATCCAACAATATCAAAGATTTTTCGCCTCGAGATAATTTTATTATTTCTCCTAATGATTTAATAGAAATTACTTTAGTGGGTAAATCACAATATTATGGGATTTTTGAAGTGAACTCATCTGGGTTTATTTACCCAGAAGGTTTGCCAAGAATTTTTATTTCAGGAAAGACTTGGTCAGAGGCAAAAAAAGAAATTCGGAAAATCTTTTCAAATTTTTTCGTATTCAATTCAGGGGAATTTTTAATGAATTTAAAAGCTAGTAAAACCGTCAATGTAAGAGTAATGGGAGAAGTGATGAATCCGGGAAGTTTTTCCGTTTCCTCTGTCAATTCAGTTTTGAATGTATTAGCCAAAGCAGGAGGTTTTACACCAAATGGTAGTTTGAGAAATATTCAGGTAATTAGAAATGGAAAACGTATCTATGTGGATTTTTACCAAGCCATAGAAAATCCTTTTGGTAGTTTTGATCCTTATGTACAGGAAAATGATTTGATTTTTGTTCCTGTTTTACAAAAAATAGTTGAAGCAAAAAATGAAGTAAAACGTCCTGGTTTTTATGAATTAAAAGAAAATGAAGGATTGAAAGAATTATTGGAATATTCTGGTGGAGTCTCAGGTCAATTTTCCAAAAATTTTATTCATATTCAGCATATCCAAAATGGGGAAATAGTTTTAGAAGATATTGCCTATGAGGATTTCATTAATAAAAAATATGATATTGCTCTGAATGATCAAGATATAGTTGATTTTCCTAGTTATTCTCAAAAATTTGAAAGATTTGTAGAATTAATAGGTGCCTTTGAATATCCAGGAAAATATGATTTGAATTCTACTTCTAATTTGAAAATGGCCTTTGAAAAGGGAATAATCAAATCGGATTTATATAATGGAGATATCGTCATAAAAAGAAAAACAGAAAACAAGCATTTTGAATTTATTCATTTAGATTCTACCTATTTTGATCTAAAAAAGGCAGAAAAAATTCTGTTAAATAAAGAGGATGAAATTACTATTTTTTCCCAAAAAGAATTTAATAATTTGTTTCAAGTGAGTATTGGTGGACAGGTAAAAAAGGATACGAGTTTCGCTTTGTTTTATAATGATAAAATCCCATATGATGCTCTATTGGCTTTAGCAAATGGCTACACCGAAGAGGCATCGAATAAAGGTTATTTAATTCGAATAAATCCTCTTGATAAATTCGATGTCCAATATCAATTTTTAGATTTAGATAAAGATTTTTATTTAAGTCCCGGGGATTCATTAATTGTTTTAAATAAGCACGACTTCTCTTTTGATTTTGAGGTAATTCTTTCAGGTGAAGTAAAAAATCCGAATTCATTTAAATATTCTAAAGATTTAAAATTTGAAGATTTAATTCGACTTGCCGGCGGAAATACTTTTAATGCAAGTAAAAAGGTGGATCTTTATCGTTATAAAATAAATCAATTTGGTAATGGAGTTTTTGAAAAGGAAGAATTATACCTAAAGGATGATTTTTTGAGTTTTCAAGGATATTCAGAATTTAAAATTCAACCATATGATCGATTTGTAATAAGACCCATATTGCGTCCTTATGAATCAAATTCAGTAAAAATTATAGGAGAAGTAATTAAGCCGGGACCTTATTATTTTGGAGATAAACCTTATTATTTTTCTGATTTATTAAAAGACTGTGAAGGTTTAAAAGAAACAGCTGACATCAATTCTATTCGAATTATTAAATCCTCCTTAGATAGTGTAAATGTTCAATTTTCTTATGATCAATTATTAGATAATATTCATAAGTTTGAATACGATCCTCAATTATTAAATGGAGATATTATTATTGTAAATAAAATTACCAATTTGGTGAAAATATTTAATAAAGGGGTTAATAATGCAAGCGTGGACACTAATTTTTATTTTATTAATTACGCAGGAAATTTTAATGCAAAATATTATGTTCAAAATTATGCCGGGGGATTTCATCGTGATGCCGATAAAAACTCCCTTTATGTAGTTAAAGGGAATGGTAAAAGTGTTTCCACTAAAAATATTTTGTTTTTTAGGGTTTATCCAAAAGTAAATAGTGGAGACGAGATAAGAATTGGGCAATATAAAAAGATTAAGGTAAACAATAGTAATTTTGATTGGGATAAAGCCTTTTCGAAATTTTTAACCTTAACCTCCACCTTTGCCACTGCCTACTTTTTCTTTACCCGTAAAATTTAGATATGGATAATAATTCAATTAAAATAGAATCTGATTTTCAAATTTTATTAAAATTTGTCCTGAAAGAATGGATGATATTTTTAAAAATATTTAAGAAAAAATATTGGTTATTTCTGATTGGATCTTTAATTTTTTCAGGAGGAATTGGTAGTTATATCTATTTTACACCCGGGAAATTTATTTCCAATACCCGATTTTTCTTGAACTCTGATCCACTTAGTACAGGAAATAATTTTAATAGTATCTCTGCAGTGACTAATTTATTAGGCATTGGAGATGCCCTGAACACAGTTTCAGAACGGTCCAGACAAACTTTTTTTAGTGAATCATTAATTAAAAATGTTCTATTTAATGAAGTAGTAATTGGGGGTAAAAAGGATTTAATCATTAATCATTTTATTGAGTTAGAAAATCTTAGAGAAGAGTGGGAAAGTTCTTCAATAGAAATGATTTCTAGGGTTTCAGATTTTAAAATAAAACCTGAAAATAAAAATTATCAAGACAGGGATGCCTCACTACAAATTAGATTAGTTTTAAATAAAATACTTAGTCCCAAAGATTTGTTTTATGGAGTATCTCTTGATCCAAAATCTGGAATTATTACCATTCAGGTTAGACATGAAAGTGAAGAGTTTTCCTTAATATTTAATGAAATTTTAAATCAAGAATTTATTAATTTTAATTATTCTATTATTCAAAATCTTGGACAAAAAAATGAATTATTTGTTCGGAATAAAGTTGATAGTCTTCAGAGAAAAATTAATTCAATAAATAGACAGATATCCCAATATCAGGATGGAAATAAATATTTAATCTTTGATAAAGATAAGTTGAAACAAAGGGAATTAAATAAGCAATTAGAACAAACCTACTACCTTTTTGTGGAGGCTAAAAAGAATCAAGAAATTTTAGAATTATTGAATAATAATTTAAAACCAGCGGTAACGGTTGTTTCTAAGCCCTTTTATCCTTTGAATTATACCAAAAGATCTACTCTTAAATATTCGATTTTCGGATTTTTATTAGGGTTTTTGGTCGTCTATTTTATTTTTAGAGGACAAATTTTTTTAAAAGGAATTAATGAGTGGAGATCCCAGAATATTACATAGGCAAGTAACCATCACTAAAACTATTTAAATGGCCCCCATTCAACCAATTTGGAAAAATGGTGAAATGCTTTTCCTTAATTAATTCAAATAATTGGTTTCTCAAATCCTCCATATTTGATTTATTAATAGCAGAAATAAAAATGGTTTTAACAATTTGATTTTTCCAATGACTCCTTTCTAATAAGGCTAAAACCCGCTCTTCCTTGGAAAGGATTTTCTCCCCATTTTCATCCATATTTTCTGAAAAATAGATCTCTTCCACTTTGAATTTATCAATCTTATTGAATACCAAAATCATTGGTTTATCATTCGCGCCAATTTCGCCTAATATCGTATTGACGATTTCAATCTGTTCTTCAAAATTTGGATGAGAGATGTCTACTACATGAACCAAAATATCAGCTTCTCTTACCTCATCTAAGGTCGATTTAAACGACTCTATTAATAGGGTAGGGAGCTTTCGGATGAATCCTACAGTGTCGGATAATAAAAATGGAATTCCATCCCAATTTACTTTCCTTACGGTTGAATCTAAAGTGGCAAATAGTTTATTTTCTGCAAATACATCCGACTTAGACAATTTATTCATTAAAGTGGATTTTCCTACATTGGTATAGCCTACTAAAGCCACCCTCGTCAATAAATCTCTGCTTTTTCTTTGTGTATAAGATTGTTTGTCTATTTTAACCAATTTATCTTTTAAAAAAGCTATTCGGTCGTTGGCAATTCTTCGGTCTGTCTCCAATTCTTTTTCTCCCGGCCCTCTCATTCCTACTCCACCTCTTTGTTTTGAAAGGTGGGTCCACATTCTTGTTAATCTTGGCAGCATATATTGATATTGGGCCAATTCAACCTGGGTTTTTGCCTGCTGTGTTTGTGCTCGCATGGCAAAAATATTCAGAATCAATAAACTCCGATCCAATACTTTGACCTCAATTTTATAGGATTGAAGAATATTTTCAATATTCCTTACCTGAGAAGGAGATAAATCATCATCAAATATTACTAGATCAATTTGATGATAAGCAATAAATGCCATGATTTCTTCTAGTTTACCTTTCCCTACATAGGTTCGATGATCTACTTTTGGAAGATTTTGGTGAAAGGTTGCAACAGTGTCTACCCCAGCTGTTAAGGCTAAAAATGCCAATTCATCCAAATATTCTTTGGTTTGCTCAGCTTTTTGCTGATTGGTAGTGACTGCTACCAAGATGGCTTTTTCAGATTTTTTGTCGGTTTTAAACAATCGAATTATGTATTATAGATTAATTAGCAAGCGCTTCAGCTCCACCAACAATTTCTAATATTTCTTTTGTAATTGCTGCTTGTCTCGATCTATTGTATTCCAATTTCAATGCTTTCAATAATTCATTGGCATTATCAGTAGCCTTATCCATTGCAGTCATTCTAGCTCCATGCTCCGAGGCATTGGATTCTAATAATGCTCTGTAAAGACTTAACTTTAATGATTTTGGAATCAATTCATTGATGATAGTAGCTTCGTTCGGTTCAAAAATATAATCCCCGTTTGAAACAATTTCGTCTTGATTAGTGGATTGAACTAAAGGTAAAAAATCTTCAACTCGAATAATCTGAGTTGCAACATTTTTGAATTCATTATAGATTAAATCTACCTTGTCAAACTCTTTATTTTCAAATTTAGCTAAGATATATTCTCCCACTTCCTTTGCACTATGGAAGCTTAAATCAGAATATATCTCAGTAAATTTGCCGTCAACTGAATAACCTCTTCTTGAAATATATTCATTTCCTTTCTTTCCTAAAGTAAGAACTTCTACATTTCCTTTGTCTAGTTGACTTTGATATTTTTCTTTAATTAAATTAATGGTGGCTTTACCGATATTGGCATTAAAAGCTCCACATAATCCTCTATCAGAAGTAACCGCTATGATTAATACACGATTTATTTCTCTAACTTCAGTATATGGATTTTCTTGTCCTGCCTCGGTTTTTGATGAAACAGTTGAAATTAGTTCAGTTAATTTTTTAGAATAAGGTCTCATTTGCAAAATAGCATCCGTAGCCCTTCTTAACTTAGCAGCAGAAACCATTTTCATTGCTTTTGTAATCTGCTGGGTAGAATTTACCGAATTTATTCTATTTCTTACTTCTTTTAATGAAGCCATAATTTTAATTTATTAAAAATCTAAAGCCTTTGAACTATGAACTA
>CAZVFE010000020.1:0-26614 GCA_964626405.1 uncultured Cytophagales bacterium
GAAGCCAAATTTACAGAGGCAGAAAAATTAGAATTTCCATAGGATTTTGGAGAATGTGCCCATTGAAGGGTAAAGTCATTTCTTTTTTGAGGATTGAATTCTGCTCCATCTGTATTTTTATTAAAGGCAAAATTAAAACTCCCTGTATAATGATATCTTTTGTTGTATTGGGTATTTAATCCTAAACCCCAACCTCCTTTTGAATAAATTTGTCCAGTAAAACGCATTCCGATGTTTTCACTTGCTGCCCAATAATAGCCTCCTTCTCTTAAATAAAAGCCTCTTCCAGAGGGCTCTTCTCCGTATACTGGAAATAAAATTCCTGAATTTCCTTCTTTTTTGGGTTTTTGATAAGGGAAAAATCCAAATGGTAGGCCAATGGGTAAAGGGATATCATTTAATTCAAAATTAAATGGGCCTGAAATAATTTCTTTTTTTCCTACCATTTTAATTTTTCTTGCTCGAATATTAAAATGGGGCTGTTCCAAATTACAGGTGGTATATATGGCATCCCGAATATAAAGATTGTCCTCTGGGTCTTTTTTTACATTTTCACCTTGCACAAAACCATCTCCTTGGGTAGTTACAATCTCTTTTATGATTGCTTTTTCTGTCTTGAAATTATATCGAATTACTTTGGCGTCATACTTATCCTCTCCTTGTGTAAATACGGGCAATCCTATCTCCTTTTTTGAAACAGAATCATAGGTTCCGGTCGCATAAACCTCGTTTTTTGCATAATCTAAACGGATATAATTTGCCTCTAAGGCAATATCACCATAAATAACTTTTGCATTTCCATAAAGTTGAACGATTTGGCTATCTGCCTCTAAAATGGTTGAATCTTTGGCTGAATAAGCAACGGTCGTTTTTAAATCAGCTGGTTTATCTTTTTGGATTGAATCCAATTGAACTATTTGAGCATAGGAATTTTGAGCTGTAAATATACAGCTAATTAGGAATAGTAATAATTTAAGCCAATTTTTGCTCAAGGTTAAAATAATAAATTTATATTTGTAGTATAAATTTCATACAAAATTACACCTTTGAACGTTTATCCAAGGTATAAATTTTAAAATATTCTAATTTCCTTTGAAATTATGTTCAAAAAAAACAGATTTCTATTTATTTTAATCTTTGTTCTTCATTTTTTTTATTCTGAAGAAATTTATTCTCAATCTAAGTCTGGGCCAGTATTGAAAACGATTTGTTTAGATGCAGGTCATGGCGGAAAGGACCCCGGTGCTTTAGGAAAGGCTGGCGGAAGAGAAGGTATTATTACCCTTGAAATTATTTTGGAATTGGGTAAGCAACTACAAGAAGCCATGCCTGATTTGAATATTATCTACACAAGAAAAACCAATGTTTTTGTAGATTTATTTGAAAGAGCAAATATTGCCAATAGAAATAAAGCCGACCTTTTTATATCAGTTCATTGCAATGCCTCTGTAAATAGAAATGCATATGGAACAGAAACCTACACAATGGGTCTTCATAAAACAGAAGGAAATTTAAATGTGGCAAAAAGAGAAAATTCTGTAATTTTACAAGAGAAGGATTATGAAACAAACTATCAAGGTTTCGATCCATCTTCGCCTTTGGCACATATTATGCTAGCGAATTTTCAAAGTGCCTTTATGGCTAGTTCTATAAATTTTGCTTCCATGGTGCAGGAAAATTTTGAGAAAAACAATGGAAGACGTAACCTGGGCGTTAAACAGGCAGGTTTTATTGTTATTTGGAGAACCGCAATGCCAAGTGTATTGGTAGAAACAGGTTTTATTACTAATGCAAACGAAGAGGCCTATTTGAAATCCAGTTCTGGGCAAAAGGAAATTGCAAAAAGTATTGTTGATGCAGTAAAAAAATATCGAGCAGAATTAGAAAATTAATACAGCATGCTTAAATCGAATGAATTAAAAGTTGGCTTTCTTACAATTATTACCTTTTTGATTCTTTATTTTGGATTCAATTTTATGAAAGGTAATGATTTATTTATTGCCTCAAAATATTATTATGCCGAATATGAAAATGTAGATGGATTATTGGTTTCTAACTCAGTAATGCTTAATGGTGTAGAGGTTGGAAAAGTAAAAAGTGTAGGATTAAAACCAGGTTCATTAGATACAGTTTTAGTTCAACTTAGAGTAGATGAATCTCTAATTATTCCAAATAAAACTAAGGCCATTTTAGCTGATGGGGGCTTGTTGGGAGGTAAAATAATCCGATTAGACTTACAAGGTAATGGTGATTTACCATCTAATTCCTTTTTAATTCCTACTACAGAGCAAGGACTTTCAACCTTATTAAAAGAACGTGCTATTCCTGTATTAAATAATGCAGACTCCCTTTTAATTTCATTTAGAAGTATTTCTTCAAAATTTGAAAATACGGGTACTGAACTGAATGCCTTATTGGCTAATTCAAACGAAGCAGTCTTGAACATGAATTCAAGTGTTCGAACTTTAATGGAAGACAACGCACAAAATATTCGAAATATCTCTTCCAACCTAAATCAACTCTCTGAGGACTTAGTGAAACTTTCAAAAGATATTCAGCCAATTGTTGGTAATTTAAATAATTTGACCGATTCCCTGCAGGCAATGAAACTTAAGCAAACTGTTGGGCATATTGATCATCTAGTAACTAATCTTCAAGCCATTACTTCCGACCTTCAAGCTGGAAAAGGAACAGCCGGACAATTAATGAAAAATGATAGTCTTTATAATGAATTGAATAGTACCTTGGTGAATCTAGATAAACTATTGTTAGATTTTAGACTTGAGCCAAAGCGGTATTTAAATATTTCAGTGTTTGGTGGAAAAACCAAACCTCCTAAAGTTAAATAATGGAAAATTTAGAAATAAAATTCATCTGTTCGGATGAATTGACTGATATGCTTATCGCCGAAATCAGTTTAATTGGTTTTGACATATTCGAACAAAATAATGATGGCTTTGTTACCTTTCATTCAGATGTAAATTATGATCTAATTGAAATTGATGAAATAATTTCTCGCTATAAACCATTAGGAGAAATCTATTATTCTACAGAAATTATCAAAAAAGTTAATTGGAATAAAGAATGGGAATCAAATTATTCCCCTATTGAAGTCAATGATAAGGTATATATTCGTGCAAGTTTCCACCCTCCAAAGGAAGGATTTGAAACGGAAATATTAATTAATCCACAAATGTCTTTCGGAACAGGGCATCATGAAACAACTCGATTGGTTATTGGCTTGATGATGGAAGAAAATTGGGTTGGACAAGAAGTATTGGATGCAGGAACAGGAACCGGGATTTTGGCTATTTATGCAAAAATAAAAGGAGCTAAAAAGGTTGTAGGTTTTGATATTGATGATTGGTGCATAGAAAATTCAATTGAAAATGCTGAATTAAATAATATTTCTGGATATTCTTTTAACCAAGGAACTATAAGAGAGCAATCTCTTTATTCCTATGATACTCTTATTGCCAATATTAATCGAAATATTCTTTTAGATGAAATGGAGGAATATGCTAAATTTATTAAAAAGGGCGGAGCATTATATTTAAGCGGATTTTATTTGGAAGATAGTCAGATAATTCATGAAAAGGCAGAAGAATATGGACTTACTTATAATACCCACGCAAGTCTTAATAGATGGTGTGCGATGAAATTTATTCGAAATTAGGCTTAATTTAATCCTAAAAATTTCCAAAATAAAACTATTATTAGTACTTTTAAAGGTTTATCTCTAAAAAATAGGTTTCTATAAATAGAAAATGAGAATTTCTGCTGAAAAGCCTTTCAAAATTATATATTCCATTTATTTTCATGAATATTTGGGTTATCTATTTGAACTTTTCGTTGTACAACTAAACGAAAAAGGGAATCTTACATGGGAATTTCAAAGTCTAAGTTCTAGAAATGTAGATGAATTTGCTGCAGGATTAGATGAAAAAGATGTCCTAGCAGTAAAATTTTCAGAAAAAATAAAACCTCTTCAAATTTATGAGGATTTTAATTCGCAAAAGAAAAATTCTCTTGAAGATTTCTATTTAAAAACTTGGCATAAGGAAACTGGAGATAAAGAATTACAACAACAAATCTATGAATATGTAGAACAATTTCGTTCGAAGGTTTTCAATAGTCTCTTTCCAGATAAAAAGGTGTTCATTATGGGGAATGATGGAAACCCGATGAAACAAGAGATTAATGTTGAAAATGAGCCAGTTGAAATCCTTTTCCATTTTATTAGAAATGAGGATAATACCCATTATTTTCCAACTTTAAAGCTAAAAGGGAAAAAATTAGAATTTCAATATAAAAATGCACTTATTTTAAATGATGAGCCTGCTTGGATGTTATTAGATAACCATCTATATCATTTCAAACCAGAATTAGAAGGGAAAAAATTAAAACCTTTTTTAAATAAAAAATTTGTGGCCATCCCACAAAATATGGAAGAAGATTACTACCGTAAATTTGTTAAATTAATGGTAGCAAGATACCCTATTTCTGCATCAGGCTTTGAAATTATTCAATCTGAAAAAAATATTTCTCTTTTATTAAGTTATGGACCACTTAGTTCCGTTCAAATTGAGGAGGACGAAAATCTAAAAAAGAAAAAAGCTAAGGAGGATGAATTAAATGAAAAATGGCAATTCACACTTTCCTTTCAATATGGAAATAATAGATTTCCATGGGATAATTTAGCCGCTGAAGCAAATGTACTTTTTGCGAAAAAAGGAGATTCCTTTTCTTTCGAGAAAATTAATCGTTCCATTGTTAAAGAAAAGAGAGCATTTAATATTCTAAAAAATGCCGGGCTTCCCCTTAAACTAAATGGCAAAGCCATATTGGGTAGAGGAGAGTCTTTGAAATGGTTATCTGATAATAAACAAGTATTAGATGAAGCGGGTTTTGTTTTGAATTTTAAAGGGGATGGACAAGTACCTCGTTATTTCCTAGGAAAACCAAATATTTCAATCCGAATAGGAGAAAAATTAGATTGGTTTGATATTCAAGCTGTAATTTCATTTGGAGAACATCAGATTCCTTTCTTGAAAATTCGACAATTAATTCTTCAAGGAAAACAAGAATTTCATTTGCCAGATGGTTCAATTGCCGTTATTCCAGAAAATTGGTTTGAAGAATATCATGACTTGTTTTATTTCGCAGAAAATCAACAAGGTGGAAATGGAATAATTCTCAAAAAACAACATTTTCAATTGGTTGAAGAATGGACAAATCAAGAATTAGTCGAAACAACACATCGAGAAAATTTATTCCATATAAATGATTTATTGAATAAGGAATATCCAATACCAAAACAATTTAAAGGACAATTAAGGCCGTATCAGCTTGATGGGTACCGATGGATGAAAACTCATCAAAAAGCACGTTTAGGCGCTTGTCTAGCAGATGATATGGGTCTTGGAAAAACTATCCAGACCTTATGCCTCCTTCAATCACTTAAAGAAGAAGGTGAAAAATTGCCTCATCTTTTGATTATGCCAACTTCTTTATTACATAATTGGCAAATTGAAGCTAAAAAATTTACCCCTCAATTAAAGGTATTAATCTACAATGGTTCGAATAGAGAAAAACTCCAAGTAGAATTTAAAAAATATGATTTAATTGTTACATCCTTCGGAATGGTTCGCTCTGATATCGATTGGTTTACCCTTCAAGAATTTGGGTATATTATCTTAGATGAATCACAGGCTATTAAAAACCCAAGTGCTTTAATTACAAAGTCTGTTAATAAACTTAAATCAAAATATCGCCTGGTAATGACAGGTACTCCTTTGGAAAATTCAACCGTAGACCTTTGGTCTCAAATGAATTTTATTAATCCAGGTTTATTGGGAACCCTAAAATATTTTAAAGATAATTTCTTAGTTCCCATTGAGAAAAAAGGCGATGAGGAGAAAAAAGAACGCCTCTTTAAATTAATTAAACCTTATTTATTAAGAAGAGATAAGCGACAAGTTGCAAAAGATTTACCGGAAAAAATTGAAACTATTTCTTTCTGTTCTATGTCTGAAGAACAAGAAGAATTATATAATAAAACAAAGAATTTCTACAGAGAATCTATTCTAAAACAAATTAAGGAAGATGGATTGAATAAATCTAAATTTTCTGTTTTACAAGGTTTAACAAAATTACGCCAAATTGCTAATCACCCTGTCTTATCTGAATCTGATTATTCAGGGGATTCTGGTAAAATGGAAATGGTAATTGATAAATTAGAAACTGTTTTAGAACACCATCACAAAGTATTAATTTTTAGTCAATTCGTTCAACATCTTCAATTAATTAAGGACGAATTGGAAAAAAGAAAAATAAAATTCTGTTATTTGGATGGTTCTACCTCTGATAGAAAATCGGTAGTGGAAGATTTTCAAAGGCCAGATGGCCCTCCTGTTTTCCTAATTTCTTTAAAAGCGGGTGGGGTAGGCTTGAATCTAACCGAAGCAGATTATGTCTTCCTATTAGATCCTTGGTGGAATCCGGCAGCAGAAGCCCAAGCTGTAGATAGAGCGCACCGTATTGGACAAAAGAATACAGTATTTACCTATAAATTTATTACTAAAGAAACCGTGGAGGAGAAAATCTTAGCTCTTCAGCAGAAAAAATCAGATTTGGCAGATGCTTTAATTAATCAGGATGAAAGTTTGCTTAAATCCATGAAAGAAGAAGATCTATTGGAATTATTAAGCTAAGATTTCTTTACGTAAATATTTTTTGCAATTTCTGAACTTACAAAAACTTCTTTTTTATTATTAATTAGGACCTTTCTAGATAAATCAAAATTATTTATTTCCAAAATTTTAATTTTTGCGCCTAAACTTAATCCCATTTTGGTAAGCATTTTTAAAAATATGGAATTATCAATCGCCACTCCCAATAAAGTACATTCCTGGTTCAATTGGATTTCTAATAATAATGTATTTATCCGATTATGCATATCTCCCGCTGAATTTGGGATTGGATCACCGTGTGGATCCGTTTTCGGAAAATCTAAAAATTCATCCAATTTATTTATTAAAATACTTGAATCAATATGTTCCAATTGCTCAGCAATATCATGTACCTCATCCCATTGGAAATTTAATTTATTTACTAAAAAAGTTTCCCATAACCGATGTTTACGAATCGTATTTAATGCGATTTTTTCTCCTGAAGGAGTAAGAGTTACACCTTGATATTTTTGATAATCAATCCAACCTTTACTCGAAAGTTTTTTTAGCATATCCGTAACAGATGCTGCTTTCGTCTGCATCATTTCGGCCACAGAATTCGTACTAATTCCGCCTTCATTTATCTCCGATAAACGATAAATAACCTTTAAATAATTTTCTTCCGCAGAGGATGTTTGAATCATGTTGTAAATATAGAAAATTAAATTTATAAAAAATATTTTTAGGTATGTCTAAAAATATTTGTATATTTGTCTAAATAAATTGGCATTATGTCCTGGTTAAAACCTGTAAATCGATTAAGTTTATCGGAAGTTCATGGCTCAATTCCCGTACCAAAAGGAAAGGGTTTTTGGGCTACATTAAGAGCTTTCATTGGGCCAGGTTTCATGGTTGCTGTAGGTTATATGGACCCTGGAAACTGGGCAACCGATTTGGCTGGAGGGGCACAATATGGTTATACTTTATTATCTGTAATCTTAATTTCAAGTTTATTTGCAATATTATTACAACATTTAGCGCTAAAATTAGGAGTTGCAACGGGAAGAGATTTAGCTCAAGCTTGCGGTGATGCTTATTCCAAACCTGTTGCCATTTTCTTATGGATAATTTGTGAATTAGCCATTGCTGCTTGTGATTTGGCAGAGGTCATAGGATCAGCTTTGGCCTTGAATTTACTTTTTGGTATTCCTTTATTATACGGTATTTCCATTACCATTTTAGATGTATTTTTGATTTTATTCTTCCAAAATAGAGGTTTTAGAATCTTAGAATCCATTGTAATGTCTCTTTTAATCGTCATTACTCTTTGCTTTGTTTATGAATTATTCGTTGCCCAGCCTGAGTTTACGAGCGTTTTTGGAGGATTGATTCCTTCTTCTGATATAGTGATTGACCAAGGGAAATTATATATTGCAATTGGTATTTTAGGTGCCACTGTAATGCCACATAATTTATATTTACATTCAAGTATAATCCAAACAAGGTCTTGTCCGGATACAGTAGAAGATAAAAAAGAATCTATAAAATTTGGAACGATAGATTCTACTTTTTCGCTTTCTTTAGCATTTTTTATTAATGCTGGTATTTTGATTTTATCTGCTTCGGCCTTTCATTTTTCAGGGAATACCCATGTAGCTGAAATTGAAGACGCCTTTTATTTATTAAGCCCGGTATTAGGGGATCATTGGGCTTCTACGTTGTTTGCGATTGCCTTATTGGCCTCCGGGCAAAACGCTACCATAACAGGGACCTTGGCTGGTCAAATTGTAATGGAAGGTTTTCTAGACATTCGACTTAAACCATGGTTAAGAAGATTAATTACGAGAATGATTGCTATCGTTCCTGCGTTTTTTGTTACTTTAATTTTAGGAGAGAGTTCTGTAAATGATTTATTAGTATTAAGTCAGGTAATATTATCCATGCAACTAAGTTTTGCAGTTATTCCATTAGTCTTATTTACGTCTGACAAAACCAAGATGGGTCAATTTGTAAATTCTAAAAAGTTGACAATAGTATCTTGGTTGGTAAGTGCTGTAATTTTAGTATTGAACCTTTACTTATTATTTCAAGTTTTTGGTTGGGTTGAATAATAATACCATGTATTATTATCGCCAATTTTTTTAGATTCAATTAGATTTAAATTAAATTTTGGTCCTTGAATGCCTTCGGCTAGGATTTGATTATTTTGAATATGAATTAATTCATCGAATAAATTTAATTGAATGAATTCATTCAATGTTTTTGTTCCTCCTTCAACCATTACCGAGCTTATTTTTTTGTTGGATAAATCTTGAATGATATTTTTTAAAAAGTTTGAACTTTCTATTTTTATCCATTCGTTTTTTCCATCCTTTAAATTAAGGGAATAATTATAAATGAGAGTTTTTTCACCATCTTCCAATACTTTTGAATTTTTGGGTATTCTATTATTGGGGTCGATAATGATTTTTATGGGTGATGGCCCTTCAATTAGCCGGGTATTTAGGAGAGGTTGATCGTGGATAATGGTATTTGCTCCAACTAATATTCCTTCATGAATTGCCCGAAGTTCGTGAACCTTATTTTGAGATTCAGAATTGGAAAATTGTATAGGTTCTCCATTTTTCTTAGCAATAAAATTATCTTTTGAAGAGGCGAATTTTAAAGTAATATAGGGTCTATTTAATTGATGAAATAAATTAAAAATCTTATTTAATCTTTCTGATTCCATTCCTAGTACCCCTAATTTTACTTCAATTTTATGATTCCTTAATATTTCAATTCCTTTTCCAGCGACTAAAGGATTGGGGTCTTTAGCAGCAATTACGACTCTTTTTATTTTTTTTTCTACTAGTAAATTAGCACATGGGGGTGTTTTGCCAAAGTGTGCACAAGGCTCTAGACTTACATAAGCAGTAGATAGGGGTAATAGTTCAGGGTTTTTAACCGAATTTATCGCATTTACTTCAGCATGTGGGCCACCAAAATATTCATGGTAACCTTCCCCAATGATTTCATTTTCATAAACAATTACACAACCAACCATTGGGTTAGGTCGAACCTTGATTTTACCCTTTTCGGCTAAAATTAAAGCTTTTTCCATCCAATATGTATCAGTTTGCTGTTTCTTCAATATCTTGAATTTTAAATTCTTCTGCTATATTAATATGTTTTTTCGATAGATAGGAATATATCGCAGGAATAATATATAAAGTAAGAGTAGTTGCAAATATCATTCCTCCTACCACAGCTATTCCCATTGAAACCCTACTTTGTGATCCGGAACCTAAGGCTAATGCAATAGGTAAAATTCCTAATATTGTACTTAAAGAAGTCATGATGATTGGCCTAAATCGTGCATTTGCTGCTTCTTTTACAGCCGCAAATTTATCCAATCCTTGTTCTTTTCTTTGATTTGCAAATTCAACGATTAAAATTCCATTTTTAGTTACTAAACCTATGAGTACAATGATTCCAATTTGAGAAAAAATATTTAAGGTTTGGTGAAAATCCCAAAGACTTATCAAGGCACCCGTAACGGCTAAAGGTACAGTGAATAAAATAATCAAAGGATCAACAAAACTTTCAAATTGGGCAGATAAAATAAGATATACCAATAGAATTGCTAAAGCAAAAGCAAAAATCAAAGATGAACTAGATTCTTTGAATTCTTTTGACTCACCATCATAGGCTGTTTGAAAGGAGGAATCAAAAGTTTCTTTTGCTAATTGATCCATTTCGTCTAATCCTTCCCCCAAGGTTACTCCTTTTGCTAATTGAGCAGATACTGTTGCTGCTACATATCGGTTATATCTAAATAGAGTAGGAGGGGTGCTTTCCTCTGAAACTTTTACTAAATTATCCAATTGGATTAATTCTCCATTTCTATTTTTTACATATAAGGACTTTAAATCAGTAACATCATTTCTTTGTGGACGATCAATTTGGCCAATAATTTGATATTGTTTACCATTCAACACAAAATATCCAAATCGTCTTCCTGATAGACCAAATTGCAAGGTTTGGGCTACATCTTGAATAGAAACACCAAGAGCGATTGCCTTAGGACGATCAATTTGTATTCTTAATTCAGGTTTGGTAAACTTTAGGTCTTCATCTGCAATTTGAAATTTCGGAGAATTTTTTACCTTTTCCATAAATACAGGTAATAATTCTTTTAATTTATTAAAATTAGAAGCTTGAACAACAAAACTTACTGGTAGCCCACCTCTTTTTCCTGTTGTAAGTGAAGGTTCTTGAATCACAATTGACCGAGCTCCGGTCATATCTTTTAATATTGGTTGAAGTTGTTCTACATATTCTGCTTGGGGTTTTCTTGTACTTGCATCAGAATTTAGAACCACTCTAAAAAATGCTGAATTTGCTGAACCACTTCCAAAGGTTGGGGAGGTAATTGCAAAGATATAATTTCTTTCATTCTCAGGAATTTCCTTCATTACCACATTGGTAACAGAGTCTGTATAGGCCTGCATGTACTCAAAAGTTGCACCCTCAGGTCCGGTTGTTTGAATTCTAAAGGTATTTCTATCTTCAACAGGGGCCAATTCGGATGGTATAGCTTTATATTCAAAAAATACATAGATTAAACCTATAAAAAATACTATTCCTACCCACGCCATCCATCTAATTTTCAAAAACCCTTCTAAAGAATTTTTATAGGCATTATTTAGCCCTTCAAAAAATGGTTCAGTTACTCGATAGAACCATGGTTTTTTCTCATCTGTTTTTAATAATTTCGAACTCAACATGGGTGTCAGGGTAAGAGAAACAAATGCTGAGATAATTACGGAACCGGCAACAACAATCCCAAATTCTCTGAATAAGGCTCCAGTAATTCCATTCATAAATATTACGGGAAGAAAGACCGAGGCCAAGGTGATGGTAGTTGAAATAATTGCAAAATAAATTTCTTTTGCTCCATCTACCGCAGCTTGAATGGGCGTCATTCCCTCTTCAATTTTAGAATAAATATTTTCCAAAACTACAATGGCATCATCTACCACCAAACCAATTGAAAGCACTACGCCTAATAGGGTAAGAACATTGATCGAAAATCCCACCAAATACATAAGGAAAAAAACTCCAATAAGGCTCACTGGAATCGCGGTAAGAGGAATTATAGTTGATCTCCAATCCCTTAAAAATAAGAATATAATGATTGTTACAAGAAATATTGCCGTAAGGATTGTTTCCTCCACCTCTTTTATAGATTTTCTTACGAAAATGGTATTGTCAAACCCTTCATCTATTCGGATATCTGCAGGTAAATTTTTCTTTATTTGTTCAATTTTTGCATTAATATTATCGACAATTTGAATTTGGTTTGAACCAGGTTGAGGGGTTACCGCAATTGAAATCATGGGCACCATGTCTCCTTTGAAAGAAGTCTTTTCGTTTTCTGCACTTAATTCTGCCTTTCCTACATCTGAAAATCGAACGATATTCCCGTTAGATTCCTTCAATACCATATTGTTGAAATCTGATTCCGTGACTAACCGTCCTTGAGTTCTTACAACTAATTCAGTATTATTTCCTTCAATACTACCAGAGGGTAGTTCAATGTTTTGTTTATTCAAAGCCACCGATATATCCGGTGCGGTAAGTCCAAAAGAGGCTAATTTATCAGGGTCGATTCGCAATCGCATGGCATATTTTTTCTCTCCCCAAATTCTGATCGATGCAACTCCAGGGATGATTTCCAGTTTTTCTTGAATATTACGAATGGCAAAATCATTTAAACTTAAAATATCTCGGGTAGAGGAAGAAACATTTAAATTATAAATAGGTCTAGCATCAGCATCTTGTTTTGCGATAACCGGAGGGTCAACATCCGGTGGAAGTTGGAACATTGCTCTAGAAACTCTGTCTCGAACATCATTTGCCGCATTTTCTATATCTATTGATAAATCGAATTCTATTGAAATGGAGGATCTACCATCTCTCGAACTAGATGTTAAGGTTTTAATCCCAGGAATTCCATTGATTTGTGCCTCTAAAGGTTCAGTAATTTGAGATTCAATAATATCAGCATTGGCCCCTGTGTAGGATGTCATGACATTAACAATTGGAGGATCAACTGAAGGAAATTCTCTTACCCCAAGAAAAGTATATCCGATAATACCGAACACAATGATTGTAATGGACATTACAATTGCTAATACCGGACGTTTAATACTGATGGTTGATAATGCTGCCATTTTAGTTAATTTTATTAATCTTAACTGGACTATTTGGTCTTAATTGAACTACACCCGAGACCACTAGGGTATCTCCAATATTTAAACCATCTAAAACCTCAACTAATTTCTCGCCTCTTACTCCAATTCGGATAGTAGTATAAATTGCTTCTCCATTCACAATCTTATACACCTTGGAACCTGAAGCATCTGTAATAATACTTTCAGTAGGAATTTGCATAGCTTCATTTTTTTGCTGAAGGATTATACTAACTCTCGCAAAGGCACCTGGAACTAATTGTCCTTTTGGATTTGGAGCAATTGCCCGAATTTGTAAAGTCCGCGTATTATTATCAATCACAGGATTTACGGCATAAACTTTCCCTTCGAAATTTCCCGATGAACTTTCTGTAGTAAACTGGATTTTTGTCCCAATTTTTACATCTCCAGCATATTTTGATGGAATGGAAAATTCAAGTTTTATCGGATTCGTATTTACGATATTTGTTATCACAGAGGAAGGGGTTATGTATGAACCTTCACTAACAAATCTAAAACCTAATTTTCCAGAAAATGGGGCTCTTATAGTGGTCTTTTTTATTTGTGCATTTAAATCTTCTATATCAGCAGAAATTGTATTAACCGAATTAACTGCTATATCAAATTCACTTTTTGAAATTGCTTCTTTTTGAAATAAGATTTTCTGACGAAGTTCATTATCTTCTGCTAGTTTTTTATTGTATTCTAATTTTTTTAATCTAGCTTTTAAATCATCATCATTAATTTTTAAAAGAATTGTCCCCTTTTCCACTTGAGATCCTTCTGAGATATTCAAATAGGTAATTCTTCCTGGAATTTCTGTATGAATTTCTACTTCTTCATTTGGTAAAATGGTACCAGTTGAGGAAACAATTTCATTTAATGGAAGGAAACTGACAATAGAGGCCTCAACTGCAGTGGCTTTCTTTGAATTTTTTTCCTGAGAGGGAGCACTCCCCACATCCCCATTTAAATTTTCTGGTTTTTTTAATAATTCTTTAATTCTAGGATAAAATACTAGAGATAAAATAATTAAGACAATCAATGTCGAAATTAATTTTTTGACGGACTTATTCATAGTATGAAAAAATAGGTTTCTAAATGTATGAAAAATTATTCATTATTTAACCAACTTAAAATATTTTCATTTTGAATTTCATTCATAACAAAATGACTTTGGGCATTCCCAATATTTTTTATATTGGCTAATTTATGAAGAATAAAATTTCTGTAATCATCCATATCTTGAACAATGATTTTTAATAAAAAATCACTGTGTCCTGAAATACAGAAACATTCCTGAACTTCTGGTAAAGACATGGCATCTTTTTCAAATTGGGTAAGGTATTCAGCTGCATGTTCTTTTAAGGTAATATCGCAAAAAACGGTTAGAGATTTTCCTATTTTTTGGGGGTTGATAACTGCCTTATATTTGGTAATAATTCCTTCTTTCTCCAGCTTTTTAATTCGTTCATGAATAGGAGTAATACTCATACCCAATTGTTCAGCAATTTTCTTGTTTGTCATATGAGCATCCTCATGCAACAAGGCTAATATTTGTTTGTCAATTGAGTCTAAATTGGTCATATTATTCCTCCTTTTTATGTAAACTTAGATTCACAGAAACTATTCCAGGTATCGTGTCTAATCTCATGTTTTGGACTAATTCAACTTTATATGACTTACCTTTTTCGAGTATTAAATCATCAAAAATCCGAATTGAACTTTCCCCCATAGATTTACCGATATTATTTATTTTTTTTCCAGTCTTAGGATCAAAAAAATTTAATTCAAGCTGCTTATTAAATAAAATGCTATCTTCTGAATTTGAAATATTGGATTGCAAGAAAATATTATAAAAAGGATAGGTTTCGTCGAAACGAATATTCCCATCTAAATAATAATTTCCAGATTCTTTCAGGCTATCAATTTGAAAAATTAGTTTGGAATTGCTTGGCCATCCGTCTAAACCAAAAGAATTTGAAAATTCATAGCCAGATTTTATCTGACATGAAAAAAGTAAGAATAAAAGAATAAAGGGTTTAATTCTCCCGATTATCATTTTTTCTATTTTTGGGATTCCTGTTATTACGTCTATTATTGTTATTTGGACGTTTTTTGGGTTTATTATTATTGTCCTTATCAAATTTTTTATTCAGTCTTTCTAGGTCTGAATTTAATTGTGAGGCCTTTAATTTTTCAGGTTTTTGTGCAGGATTTAAATTTTCAAAGGATTCTGGAATAATTCCTTTTTTATTTAATTCCATAATTTCTTCAACAATATCACAAGAAACGGGAATCCAGTTAGATTCCATGCGGTCAATTGAAAACCACATAATTCTTTTAAATATATCAGTTTTTTGAAGACTGCATTTTCCTTTTGAAATTTCAATTTGGGTTTCAATTTCAGGAATATCCTTCAAAACCTCCATATAAGTTTCCAATTCATAGTTCAGGCAACATTTTAGCCTTCCACATTGTCCACTTAATTTTACTGGATTAAGAGATAAATTCTGATATTTAGCAGCAGAGGTAGTAACATTTTTGAAGTCTGTAAGCCAAGTTGAGCAACATAATTCTCTACCACAAATTCCAATTCCTCCCACCCGAGACGCTTCTTGTCGCAAGGATATTTGTCGCATTTCAACGCGAATTTTGAATTCACTTGCTAAAATTTTAATTAATTCTCTGAAGTCTACTCGATCTTCAGATGAATAAAAGAAAGTGGCTTTTGAACCGTCAGATTGAAATTCAACATCTGAAAGTTTCATATTTAGTTTAAGTTCATTGATGATTTCCCTCGTGCGATACATCGTAGGTAAATCTTTTTCAATTGACTGAAAATGTTTTTCTAAATCTTTTTCATTTGCCTTTCTAATGATTTTTCCTAAATCATCAGACTCTTTAATTCCCTTCTTCATCATTTGAAGGCGAACTAATTCTCCCTGTAAGGATACAATACCAATTGAATTCCCATTACCTGAATCAATCACTACTTGATCGCCTGTAAATAATTCGAAACTATCTGCGTTTTTTACATATTCTTTTCTACCCCCTTTAAATTTTAATTCTACATAGGGGAATCTTTGAAAACTTGGCATATCTAAATCAGACAGCCAATCGAATACATTCATTTTATTGCAGGCCCCGGTACCACATGCGCCATTGCTGTTGCAACCAGCAACTTTACCATCGGAATTTACAGTTCCACAAGCTCCAGAAGAACAGGATTTACAAGCCATTTTATTTTTTGTTGTATCTTAAAACATCTAATCCAATGTCTTTTCGATAGTGTTTTCCTTTAAATTTAATTATTGAAGCACCTTTTTGAGATTTTTCAATAGCTCCTTCAATCGTATTGGCCATTCCAGTTACAGTTATTACCCTTCCACCATTCGTTACCAATTGGTCATTTTCAATTTTGGTACCTGCATGATAAACGTTTGCATTAATTACTTTATCTATTTCAGTAATTTCATCTCCTTTATCATAGGCTTCAGGATATCCTCCTGCTACTAAAACCGTTGTAACCGCAGCCTTTGAACTAATTTCTAATTTTTGTCCTTCCAGCTTGCCTTTACCAGCCGCAACTAGTAAAGATAAGAAATCTGATTCGATTCTTGGCAATACTACCTGAGTTTCTGGATCTCCCATCCTTACATTGTATTCTATAACATATGGTTCTCCATCCATATTCATCAAGCCAATAAAGATAAATCCTTTATAATCAATACCTTCCGATTTTAACCCTTCAATTGTAGGTTCAATGACTTTCTTTTTTACTTTATTGATAAAAGTTTCATCTGCAAAGGAAACAGGACTTACTGCACCCATTCCTCCCGTATTCAAACCTTCATCATTATCAAATATTCTTTTATAATCTTTTGCCTCAGGAAGTAAACAATGAGATTTTCCATCAGATAATACAAAAACCGATAATTCGATTCCCGTAAGGAAGGTTTCAATTACTACCTTTGAACTTGCCTCACCGAATTTTGCATCTTCCAACATTTCCTTTAAGGTTGTCTCTGCTTCTTCCAATGTTTTTGCAATAATCACACCCTTGCCCGCTGCTAAACCATCCGCCTTTAATACAATCGGCAAAGATTGAGTTTTTAAATAGGCTAAACCTTCTTGAATGGTATCCTTTATGAAAGTTTGAGACTTCGCAGTTGGTATCCCATATTTATTCATAAAGTTTTTAGAAAAATCTTTACTGCCTTCCAATTGTGCCCCAATACTATTTGGGCCAATAATTAATAGGTTTTTAAATTCCTCTTTCCCTTCTAAATAATCTCTCAAACCTTTTACCAAAGGCTCTTCAGGACCTACAATTAATAATTCGATATTTTTTTCTCGAACTGTTTTTTCAATATTTTCAAAATCATTTACACCAAAAGGAAGGTTTGTTCCCAATTGGGCAGTTCCCGGATTTCCTGGGGAAATAAATAATTCATCTAATAATGGACTTTCTGCAACTTTTGCTGCGAAAGCGTGTTCTCTACCCCCCGATCCAATAATTAATACGTTCATTTTTTAATTAGCTAATTCACTCATAAATTTAATTCTCATCAATCTCAATTCCTCTTCACTTACATCATCAATATTACAATCTAAAAGTGCGGTTTTGATATTATCCGTTGAAGCTGTCATATAATAATCATATATTTCATCTTGCTTATCAGGATCAATTACTTGATTGATATAATAATCTAAATTTAATTTTGTTCCAGAATCACAAATTGCTTCAATTTCGGTAATTAATTCCTCCATTGTTAGCTCTTTTTGATCTGCAATTAAATCCAAATCTATTTTTCTATCCACCTGCTGAATAATAAAAATCTTTAATTTTGATTTGTTAGCAGTAGATTTTACAACAATTTCTTTTGCTGTTTCAATTTCATTTTCTTCAACATAACGATTAATGGCATCTAAAAATGGTTTTCCAAATTTAACCACTTTTCCCATCCCAACCCCGTTAATCTGAGCCATTTCCTCGTTTGTGCTTGGATAAGTCGTAGCCATTTCTTCCAAAGAAGGGTCTTGAAAAATTACATAAGGAGGCAAATTTTTCTCCTTAGCTATTTTCTTTCTTAAATTCGAAAGTAATTCGAATAATCCTTCATCATAAGCCTTTGAACTTCCAATAAACTGCTCAGGTTCCTCTTCTTTCAACTCCTCATTTTCATAATCATGATCCTCATAAAATTTCAATGGGGAAGATGATTTGATAAAAGATTTACCTTTTTCAGTCATTATCAAAGAATTTGATTTTTCAATATCCCTTGAAATTAAACCATAAACTACCATTTGTTTAATAATTGATATCCATGGTGAGGCATCAGATTTTTCAGAAGATTTTTTTCTGGAATCTTCTTCCTCCTCCTCATCATCGTCCTCAATCCAAGAAGGATTTTTGCCCTTCCCGAAATAGGATAATTTGGAATGTCCATTACTTTCAATAAATGGAGTCTTTTTGCCATCTAAAATATTGGCAATGTGGGCTGTATCAAATGATTCGCCTACGGCCTGAATGGTTTCTAAAACCAATACGACCTCTTTTTCTAATTTAAAACTGTCCTTCGGATTCATACAATTGTCACAATAGCCACAATTTTCATTAAATGATTCACCAAAATAATTTAAAATTTGTCTTCGTCTACAAAGTCCCAAATTAGCATAATTCGCAATTTCTTCCAATAGGATTCTATTACTTTCTTTCTCACTTTGTGATTTATCCTTGTTAAATTTATCTAATTTCTGAATATCTTCATATGAATAAAACATTATGCAGGTTCCTTCAAGTCCATCTCGTCCCGCTCTTCCCGTCTCTTGGTAGTACCCTTCCAACGATTTTGGTACATCATAATGGATTACAAATCGCACATCGGGTTTATCTATTCCCATGCCAAAAGCAATAGTTGCTACCATAATATCCACTTCCTCCTTTAAGAAAGCTTCTTGGTTCTCAATTCTAATTGCTGCATCTAAACCTGCATGGTAAGGTAATGCCTTAATTCCATTTACCTTCATTAATTCTGCTACCTCTTCAACCTTTTTTCTACTCAAACAATAGATAATTCCTGCCTTTCCCGGTTTAGATTTAATAAATCGAATAATCTGTTTTTCAATTTCCCTTTTTGAACGAATTTCATAATATAAATTTGTTCTGTTAAAAGAGGTTTTAAAAACCTGGGCTTCCTCCATCCCCAAAGATTTTTGAATATCTAATTGAACCTTCGGAGTTGCAGTTGCTGTAAGAGCTAAAATAGGAAGACTTTTATTTATATTCTCTACAATTCCCTTTATTTTTCTGTATTCAGGACGAAAATCATGTCCCCATTCAGAGATACAATGAGCTTCATCAATTGCTACAAAAGAAATATTTGCTGAACGTAAAAAATCTAGATTATCTGGCTTAATTAATGATTCAGGGGCAATATATAATAATTTTATTTTTCCCTTAATCACATCTTCCTTAACACGTAAAATTTCACTTTTATTTAAGGAAGAATTTAAAAATTGAGCATTCACTCCAAAATTGATTAATTGATCAACCTGATTTTTCATTAATGCAATTAAGGGGGAGATAATAATTGCAGTTCCGTCCATAATTACTGCAGGTAATTGGTAGCACAAAGACTTCCCAGCCCCAGTTGGCATCAAAACAAAACTGTTTTTACCTGCCAGGGTATTTTGGATAATTGCCTCCTGTTCTCCACGGAATTGGTTATATCCAAACGTTTGTTTTAACCTTTCCCTTATGATTTCTGTACCTATCATGAACGTTGATTATGAGCAAAAAGAATCAAAATTTTATAGTATCTTTGACTCATAAAATATATTCTATATTGAATTTAACTAAAAATATTGAATCAACTGCAAAAAAAGTTCTTGAACTTGAAAGTAAAGCTATTTCTAATTTAGTTAATAGTATTAATAATGATTTTATTTCTTTAGTTCAATTTGTTTTAAAAAATCCTGGCAGACTCGTTATTTCTGGAATTGGAAAATCTGCAATTATCGGACAAAAAATAGTTGCAACTTTAAATTCTACAGGTACTCCTTCAATTTTTATGCATGCAGCGGATGCAATTCACGGAGATTTAGGGATGATTCAAAAGGATGATATTGTTATTTTAATTTCTAAATCTGGCAATACACCCGAAATCAAAGTTTTAACACCTCTAGTAAAACGATTAGGTGTGAAAATTGCCGCATTAGTTTCTGAAAAAGATTCCTATTTGGCAAAAAATTCCGATTTTGTTCTTCATGTGCCTATTGAAAAAGAAGCAGACAGCTTAAATCTTGCTCCAACGAATTCTACTACCGCAAGTTTGGCTTTAGGGGATGCTTTTGCAGTCTGTTTATTAGAAGCTAGAGGGTTTAGTTCAAAAGATTTTGCCAAATACCATCCAGGCGGTACACTTGGTAAAAAATTATATTTAAAAGTAGAAGATATTTATCCAAATCACGAATTTCCAGTAATCTCCATTGAAAATAGCTTGAAAGAGGCTATAATTGAAATTTCAGCCAAAAGATTAGGTGCTACCCTCGTATTAAATAAAGACCAATCTATGGCAGGAATTATTACAGATGGAGATATTCGAAGAGCCTTAGAAAAAACAGATAATTTAGCCAGCCTAAGTATTTTAGAGGTGCTTACTAAAAATCCGAAATCCATACAATCGGATGCCTATGCCACAGAAGCCCTAAATTTGATGCAAACTAATAATATTACTCAACTGGTAGTTTTTAAAAAAACTAAACCTGTTGGATTTATTCACCTTCATGACTTATTAAAAGATGGAATTGTTTAAAAATACCTTAAGTTTGATAACCACTTAAAAGTGAAAAACCTTCTTGGCCTAATAGCAAGACTCGGATTGTCTTGGTATTTGATTTTTGTTCTAAATAGGATAATCTTAATCCTTTATTTTTTAGATCGAATAAATGGAAATTTATGGAATAAGGTTTCTGAAATTTTCCTACATTCCATCTGGCTCGACCTCTCAGCCACAGGGTATCTTTTGGCTTTACCATTATTGGCCTCAATTCCTCTTTTTTTCTCTAAAAATTATCGTTTTCTTTTTAAGAAATTGAATTATTATTTCTTTCAAACTTTCCTATTATTGGTGGTTAGTATGTCCTTTATTAATCTAAATTTATTAAGGGAATGGAATGAAAAAATTACAAAAAAATCAATTGAAATATTTTTAAATTATCCTTATGAAGCAACAATTTCAGGTTTTTCCCAAAGTATGTTTCTTTCATTTATCGGCTTTGCTTTCCTTTATTTCCTTTTAAGAATAAAATTAACAAAATGGCTGTTTTATGAAAATAATTATCAATTTTCTCTTTCCTTTAAGAATTTTTGGATTTGGATTATTTTAGCCTTTATAAATTTCACAATGATTCGTGGAGGTTGGAAATTAAGTCCTATAAATAATTCTATGGTGTATTTTTCCAGAATTTCCTTGGAAAATGATTTAGCAACGAATGCCCATTGGGAATTTTTCCAAGAAATTTTTGATAGTCAGGATTCGAGGGCAGACCAATACTTATTCGGATTAAATACAAAGGAAATTCTGAATAAATTAAAAAACGAAACAAAAGCTCCTTTGGATATTATTCAATTAGATTCAAACCAAAAATTGAATGTCGTTCTGATTATTTTAGAATCCTTTACTGCAGATTTAATAGAACCCCTAGGAGGGCAAAATAATATTACTCCAAATTTTACCAAATTAGCTAATAGAGGTATCCTATTTACGAATTTTTATGCCTCAGGTAATCGTACAGAAAAAGGACTTATTGCTATAGAAAGTGCATTTCCCTCCCAAGCTTTTACAAGCATAATTCTAAATGCTGAAAAACAAAAAAAATTAAATTCACTCATCCAAGATTTTTCCAAGGCGAATTATCATACTTCTTTTTTCTATGGTGGCGAATCAGAATTTTTTTCAATGAAATCTTATTTTTTGAATCAGGGTATAGATACAATTATTGATAAAAATTACTTTCCAAAAGAATTATTATCTTCCAAATGGGGAGTTTTTGATGAATTTATTTTTAAAAAACATTTAAAAACTCTAGAGAAATTACCCTCACCCTTTTTCTCCACAATTCTTACGCTTTCTAACCATGAGCCTTTTGATTTACCTGTAAATCCTAAATTCCCAGGTGAAAATGCTTCCAATAAATTTAAATCTACAGCCTATTATGTAGATTCTGTTTTAAATAATTATTTAGAAATGGCCTCTAAAACAAAATGGTATAAAAACACCTTATTTGTGATGGTTGCCGATCATGGCCATCGTTTACCTTTGGATAAATATGAAATTCAAGATTACCATCGATTTAGAATTCCATTATTATTTTTTGGGGAACCCATAAAAACAGAATTTCGAGGTCTTAAAATCAGTGATTTTGCATCGCAAACCGATATAAGAGCCAGTTTAAATTATTTAGCAAAGATAAATCCAATTGGAAATAATGATTGGTCAAGAAATATTTTTATTCCAGATACTAATCGTTTTGTTTTTTTTGATTGGGATGGCGGATTTGGTTTGCGTTCTCCAGAGTTTGATTATGCGTATGATATAAAAGCACAAAAAGATATTCGATTAATTTCAAAATTAGATAGTTCTAATTCCAAAAAAATGAAAGTGATTTCAAAAGCTTATATGCAAAAAATTGTGGAAGATTATCTTAAACTTGGATATTAACGCATTCTATTCGAGCTTTGAACCAACATTTCATCTTTTCTAACTAATCTATTGGCAATCATATTGGAAAGCATTGCTAAAATTAAAGCATAAAAACCAAACTCATAATTGCCCTCAGGATTTGTGCCAACTGGTGGTACTACTTTAAATATAACGTAAAATAAATAACCTATTCCCCCTGCAATTAAAATGGTATTTATCATTCCTAAAAGCATTTGTCTCAATCTATTTTTGAAAGAAAATAAAATGAAACTTGTCAAACCTAAAGAAACTAGGATTAAACCCATTGAAACCCATAAATATTCCTGCAGTTCATTATTGATGGTATATTCTGAAACAGAAACCAAAAAAGTCTGGCCTTCCTGACTCGCATTAGACCAAATATTCAATATGGACAATACCAGAATCTCAGAAATAATTGTAATTAACATAAATACGGATTGTGGGCGCTGGATCATTATATTATTTTTTGTGTAAATATACATCTAAGAAATTTTATCTACAATTTTAGCAGAATTTAAACACATCGGAATTCCTCCGCCGGGATGGACAGAACCTCCTACCCAATATAGATTTTTCATATCTGTTCGTACATTAGGATGTCTTAAAAATGCCGCAAAACGGTTATTTGATGCATTTCCATAAAGACTTCCTCCGGAAGAGGAAGTCCTTGCTTCAATTCTCCTAGGGTCTAAATAGTCTTGAGTTTCGATTAAATCTTCGATATTTTCACCTAAAACCAAAGAAATTCGCTTTAAGATATTTTTTCGTGTTTTTTCTATTAAATCATCCCAATTTTGCCCTTGATTAGTTGGGGCATTTACTAATAAAAACCAGTTTTCACATCCTTTAGGAGCATCTTCCTTTTCTATTTTGCTGGAAATATGAAGATAAATCGTGATATCATCCGCCATTGTTTTATCCTCAAAAATTGCCTTGAATTCATTTTGGTAATTATTGGCAAAAAATATATTATGAACATCCAATTCAGAAAAAGACTTCTTAATACCCCAATAAAAAATAATACCAGAGCTAGATTTTTCTTGTTTTATTAATTTTTCAGGATAAAAATTTTGAGTTATTAAACCCTCATAAGTAGGACGAATATCTGAGTTTGAAGCGATTATGTCGAAATCATATTTTCCTTTTTGGCTTATCAAACTTTTAGCCTTATTGCCCTCAAAAACTATTTTTTCTATTTTTTCTTTTGTTTTAAATTCGATCCCTACCTCTTTTGCTAATTTTACCAAAGATTGAATAATGGAAATAATCCCACCTTTAGGGAAAAAAGCTCCTTGATTATATTCTAAATGCGGAATAACTGTAAGGGTACCAGGGGTTTTATAAGGGTTTGAGCCATTATAAGTTGCATACCGATTAAATAATTGGATAGTTTTCGGATTTTTGAACCGTGTTCTATTGAAACTATTCATCGTAGAAAATATTCCTAATTTTCTAAGATTTAAATAACCTTTAATAGCCTTAGAACTTAGCCAGGTATTCCATTGATTTAAAGGGGATTCTATGAATAATGGCGAAATAATTGAATAATTCTCATCAATTACTTTAAAATAAGAAATTAAATCCTGTGGATTTTCCCCTAATATGGATTCGAATTCTTGGGAAGTTTTTTCTAAATTTTTAAAAGTAGATAATCGTGTTTTGTCATCCCAAAAATAATTACAAATAGTTTCTAACTGTTGATATTGAAAGTAATCCTCAGGATTTTTATTAAATAATTCAAATAGTTCAGTTATTAACCAAGGTTGGGTAAACAAAGAAGGGCCTAAATCCCATCGGTAACCCTTTTCCTTCATTTCTGCTAATTTTCCTCCTAAATGTTCATTTGCCTCAAAGACAGTCACCTCATATCCTTTTTTTCTCCATCTTAAAGCGAGAGCCAAACCTCCAATACCTGAACCAATTATTCCTGCTTTTTTCATTTATCCAATCTTGACTATACTAATTTAAATTAATTAGGTTATTTTTGCATTGAAAATTTATAAAAATATGTTTAGAAGTCATACTTGTGGTGAATTAAGAATAGAAGATTTAGGGAAAGAGGTTGAATTATGTGGATGGTTGCAAAGAACCAGAGACAAAGGAGGGATGATTTGGATTGACCTAAGAGATCGATATGGAATTACACAATTAATTTTAGAAGAAGGCAAGACTCCTTCTGCCATTTTAAACCTAGCCAGAGATTTATCTAGAGAATTCGTGATCCAAGTTAAGGGGATAGTAGTTGAAAGATTATCTAAAAATCCTAAAATACCAACTGGGGATATCGAAATTAAAATTTCTGATTTAAAAGTATTAAATAAAGCGAAGTTGCCACCATTCTTAATCGAAGATGATACAGATGGGGGTGATGATTTGCGTATGAAATACCGTTATTTGGATTTAAGAAGAAATCCAATTAGAAAATCTTTAGAATTGCGCCATTTAATGGCCAAAGAAGTAAGAAATTACTTGGATAATCAGCAATTTATTGAAGTTGAAACACCTGTATTGATAAAATCTACTCCTGAAGGAGCTAGGGATTTTGTGGTTCCTTCTAGAATGAATCCTGGAGAGTTTTATGCTCTTCCTCAATCGCCCCAAACTTTTAAACAATTATTGATGGTTTCTGGGTTTGATCGTTATTATCAAATCGTAAAATGCTTTAGAGATGAAGATTTACGTGCTGATCGTCAACCTGAATTCACCCAAATAGACTGTGAAATGTCTTTTGTTGAACAAGAAGATATTTTGAATTTATTTGAGGGTTTAATAAAGCACCTTTTTAAAACTGTAAAAGGAGTAAATATCGAGGAAGTGCCTCGCATGACCTATGCAGATGCGATGAAATATTATGGTTCAGACAAGCCTGATATTCGTTTTGATATGAAGTTTGTTGAATTAAAAGGAGAGGAAATTGACTTAACCTCAGGAAAAGATTTTCAAGTTTTTGATCAAGCAAATTTAGTAGTGGGAATTGGTGTTTCTGGTGCTGCTGAATATACTAGGAAACAGGTTGATGAATTAACTGATTTTGTTAAAAGGCCACAGATTGGAGCTAAAGGATTAGTTTATGTACGCTATAATTTGGATGGAACATTCAAATCATCAGTTGATAAATTTTATGGAGAAGAAGATCTAAAAAAATGGGCTGAGACTTTTAATGCTAAACCAGGAGATTTATTATTGATTTTATCTGGTGATGGAGATAAGGTTCGTAAACAATTAAATGAATTAAGATTAGAGATGGGATCTCGACTTGGTTTGAGAGATCCATATGATTACAAAGTGCATTGGGTCGTTGATTTTCCATTATTGGAATATGGGGAAGAGGAAGAAAGATGGTTTGCTATGCATCATCCATTTACTTCTCCAAAGCCGGAGGATATTCAAAATTTGTTGAATGGGGAATTGGGTAAGGTGAGAGCAAATGCCTATGATATGGTTATCAATGGAGTAGAAGTAGGCGGAGGGTCAATTAGAATTTTTGATAAGACCTTACAATCTAAAATGTTTGAAGTATTAGGTTTTACCCAAGAGGAGGCACAAGCTCAATTTGGGTTCTTATTAGATGCTTTTGAATACGGGGCTCCACCTCACGGAGGCTTAGCCTTTGGTTTTGATAGACTTTGTTCCTTATTTGGAGGAACGGATTCAATTAGAGACTTTATTGCATTTCCAAAGAATAATGCTGGTAGGGACGTAATGATAAATTCTCCATCAATAATTGAGGAAAAGCAATTAAATGAATTATCAATTCAGATAAAGAAATAAACTAAAATTAAACAAAATTAAAGGGCAACCAAAAAGTGTTGCCCTTTTTGTTTAGGTAGTTTTATTGTTGAATTTTTAATTTATTTCTTAATTTTCTAGCTCCTAAGCCAGCGCCAGCCATCAATAAAAGACTTATTCCTCCATCAACAGGGATTGTAGAATTACCAGATGTTGGTTCAGCAGCTAAATTGCTAGTGCTAGGATC
>CAZVFE010000021.1:0-11837 GCA_964626405.1 uncultured Cytophagales bacterium
AAATCTACCCGAAAACAAATACAGCAAGACCAAGGGTCTTGCTGTAATTTTCATTATTCAAAATAGGTTAAAAGGTTTTAATTTTATACAAAGCGATTAATTAAATTTTCCAAATATTCTTGTCGACCCGATATCTGAGCTGGCTCACCGGCTGAAGAGGCGATATTGAATAAATCTTCTAATTTTAAATTTCCTGATTCAAATTCTTTTCCTTTTCCGGAATCGAAACTTGAATATCTTGCTTTTCTCAATTTATCAAACTCACCATGTGAGATGATTTTGTCCGCAATTATCAATCCCCTAGCAATCGTATCCATTCCTCCAATATGAGCGTAGAATAAATCTTCCATATCAGTCGAATTTCTTCTTCTTTTGGCATCAAAATTAATTCCACCACCGTGTAGCCCTCCCTGACGAAGAATAATCATCATAGCTTCTGCCCACTCGTATATGTCGGTAGGAAACTGGTCTGTATCCCAGCCATTTTGCATATCTCCTCTATTTGCATCAATCGAACAAAGCATATTATTATCTGATGCAATCTGCAATTCATGAGCAAAAGAATGGCCAGCAAGTGTAGCATGGTTTACTTCTACATTTAAACCAAATTCTGATTCTAAACCATTCGCTTTTAAGAAACCTGCAACAGTCTCAGAATCATAATCATATTGATGCTTGGTAGGTTCTGCTGGCTTTGGCTCAATGAAAAATCTTCCTTTGAAGCCATTTTTTCTTGCGTATTCTACACACATATGAAGCATTCTTGCAAAATGCTCTTTTTCTCTTTTCATGTCCGTATTTAATAAGGACATATAACCCTCTCTACCTCCCCAGAACACGTAACCATTTCCGCCTAATTTTATAGTCGCATCGATTGCACCCTTTAATTGAGCCCCAGCATGAGCTAAAACCTCAAAATTAGGATTGGTAGATGCTCCATTCATATATCTTTCATGAGAAAACAAATTCGCTGTTCCCCACAATAATTTCACTCCAGACTCTTCCTGTTTCTTTTCAAAAACATCTGAAATAAATTTAATTCTATCTGAAAAATCTTTTACATCTGTGGTAAAATCAATGGCATCAACATCATGAAAACAATAAAATGGTGCACCAATTTTCGTAATAAATTCAAAAGCAGCGTCGGCCTTATCCTCTGCACGTGTTTTATAATCTGATGCGCCATCCCAAGGATAATGCATCGTACCTGGACCAAACGGATCGGAACCATCTCCACAAAATGAATGCCAATAAGCAATAGCAAATCGAAGATGTTCTTTCATCGACTTCCCCGCTATTATTCTATTTTCATCATAATATTTAAAGGCCATTGGATTGTCTGAATCCACCCCTTCAAATTGTATTTTATCTATACCTTTAAAATATTCTTTTTTTCCTATTAAAACACTCATTTGTCTTTTTGTAAATTTTGATTTTGCTAAATTATATTCTTGTAACTAATTTTCAAAATATTTTATGTTAAATTTTTAGAATAGAACAGCATAGCACGGAAAAAAACTATATATAATTAGATTATTTAAATTTATTTTGTGAGAAAAAATCGTAAATTTGAAAATTAACAAGCTATTATTAAAATGAAAAATTACCTTAAAACCTTAATTGGATTATTATTCCTAAGTAATTTATCCTATTCTCAAGAAGCAAATAAATTTGAGCAACTTGAAAACACTTTACCAACTCCAAATAATTATCGAACAGCCTCTGGTGCCCCAGGAAGGGAATATTGGCAGCAAAGAGCAGATTATGACATCCAGGTTGAACTTGATGATGCAAACAAAAAAATCATTGGTTCTGAAACCGTAACTTATTTTAATAATTCTCCAGATCAATTAAATTATTTATGGTTACAAATGGATCAGAATTTATTTGAAAAAAATTCTATAACCAATTTAACGCAAACAGGAGATTTAGAGAGAGGAATATCTGCTAATTCCTTTAAATCATTAACAGACCCAAAACAATACGGTTATAATATTTCATCCGTAAAGGATTTAAAAGGAAAGGATCTTCCTTATACAATCAATAATACCATGATGCGAATAAATTTACCTACTCCACTAGCAAGTGGATCTTCAGTAAGTTTTAAAATTGATTGGAATTATTTAATTACGGAATATTATGGAAGATCAGGTTATGAATTCTTCCCAGAAGATGGAAATTCAAATTATTTCATTGCTCATTGGTTTCCAAGAATGGCAGTTTACAATGATGTATACGGTTGGCAAAATAAGCAATTCCTTGGAAATGGTGAATTTACCTTAAATTTTGGTAATTATAAGGTAGCAATCACAGCTCCGGCAGATCATATAGTGGGAGCTTCAGGTGAATTACAAAATCCGAAAGATGTACTTAGCTCAACGCAAATGTCGCGTTTAAATAAGGCAAAAAAAGCAGATAGACCTGTTGAAATTGTTACACAAGATGAAGCCATTGCAGCAGAAAAAACGCAATCAAAAGATAAAAAGACATGGGTCTTTTATGCTGAAAATGTTCGTGACTTTGCCTTTGCTTCCTCCAGAAAATTCATTTGGGATGCAATGCAAGTAGATGTAGAAGGAAAAAAAGTTTGGGCTATGTCCTATTATCCAAAGGAAGGAAATCCACTTTGGGGGAAATATTCTACCATGGTTGTAGCACATACGGTTAAATCTTATTCAAAACATACGATTGCCTATCCTTATCCGGTAGCAATTTCTTGTCATGCTACACGAGGAGGAGGAATGGAATATCCTATGATTTCATTTAATGGAGGCAGACCAGAAAGTGATGGTACTTATTCTGAAAATGTTAAAAATGGAATGATTTCTGTTATTATCCATGAAGTAGGCCATAATTTTTTCCCAATGATCATCAATTCAGATGAAAGACAATGGACTTGGATGGATGAGGGATTAAACTCATTTGTTGAATATTTAGCGGAACAGGAATGGGATAGAAATTACCCTTCAAGAAGAGGTGAGGCAAAAAATATTGTGAATTATATGAAAATGGACAAAAGCACCATGGTACCTATTATGTCCAATTCAGAAAATATCCTCCAATTTGGAAATAATGCCTATGGAAAACCAGCTACTGCTTTGAATATCCTGAGGGAGACAGTGATGGGTCGAGAACTTTTTGACTATGCATTTAAAGAATACTGTAGAAGATGGGCTTTTAAACAACCCTACCCTGCCGACCTATTCCGTACACTAGAGGATGCTTCAGGGGTGGATTTAGACTGGTTCTGGAGAGGCTGGTTCTATACAACAGATCCTGTAGATCAGGCAATTGAGGAAGTGAAATGGTATGGAATAGATGGAAAAAATCCAGAAGAAAATAAGGCCGCAGCTAAATCAGATTTTCAAAAAAGCGAGGAAACAATATCCAATATTAGAAATAAAACGGATATCCCAGAGACCGTAGTAGAGGCAAATCCTGATTTAAAAGATTTCTATTCAACCTATGATCAATTTGCAGTAAGCGAAGAAGATAAAAAAGAATATCAGAACTTTTTAAATTCCCTTACTGAGGAAGAAAAAGAACTTATTCAAAAAAATAAAAATTTCTATGTATTAAATTTCAAAAATAAAGGTGGTATTCCAATGCCAATCATTCTAAAATTAGAATATGAAGATGGAAGTTCGGAAGTAATGAGAATTCCCGTAGAGATTTGGAGAAAAAACAATGTCTCTGTGAATAAAATTATTCCTACTGAAAAAAAGGTAATGAGATGGGTTCTTGATCCATTCCAGGAAACAGCAGACATCAATTTGGAAGATAATAATTTCCCAAGAGAACCAGCTCAGCCAACCAAAGTTGAATTATTTAAATACCGTTCAAGAAATACGCCAAATCCAATGCAAATAGATAGAATGCGTAAGCAAGAAACTGGAAAAATTCAGAGTTCTGGAAACTAATATTGGATTAATTTTAAATAATTAGTAACAAGCTTTTGAATTTTTAAATCAATTAAATCCCCAGAAATCTTAAGAAGAGGTTTTTGGGGATTTTTTTATATAATAAAAAGCTTGATCGATGCAAGAAATAAAACCAATGCCAAGACTTGCTTAATTCTCTCTGGAACTGCAATATATGCTCCCCATCTTGAACCTAAAAAGCCTCCAATAATGGCGGCCAAAAACCAATAGGCTAAATTATTTAAAGATAAATTGGAAAAGTCATGAATACCTAAAATTCCTGAAAAAGAATTGACAAAAATAAATAAAGCAGAAATTGCAGCAGCTTCTTTCATTTTAGCCCATCGAAATAATAATAATACGGGTGATAAAATAATCCCACCTCCTATTCCGATCATACCTGAAAATAAACCAATAATTGCCCCAACTATAAGGGCTAAAATTAGAGGTATTTTTTTATTTTCTTCGGATTCAGGAAATTTAATGACTAATCTTACAAGGGCAATCAATAAACAAACTCCCAAAATCTTTTTGTATAAACCATCAGTGATCAACCACTGAGATCCAATATAGGCCATTGGAATACTGGAAATTGAAAACGGCCAAAATAAATGAAATCGAAAATTTCCTTTTTTGTAATAATGATAAAAGGATAAAAAGGAAACCCCTAAATTCAAAATCAGGGCAGATGGTTTCATTACTAGAGGAGATATACCTACAATTGCCATGGCAGCCAAATAACCTGATGCCCCACCATGACCAACAGCGGCATACATAAAGGCCAAAACTAAAATGGAAAAAATTAATAAAATCTCTGGAATCATATAAGGTTTAATTGAACCCTTAAATATAAAATTAATTTTTGTGAGTCTGGCACCCTGATTCTTTCATTTTTTATTCTTTCAGCAGAAAGGTTCTGGATGATTTTAGTAAGTTCTTGATAATAATGATAGGCAAGTTTTACACCCTTTTTGGCATTAATTGGCAATTTTTGTATTCCTTCCCATCCGAAATCAAAATCCTTTTGAATATCAGCTTCAATTTCTTTTTTTTGCTGATCTGTAAAAGTATTAAAATCAATATTTGGGAAATAAACTCGACCCCTTTCTTCAAAATCAGATTTAATATCTCTTAAAAAATTGATCTTTTGGAAAGCGGAACCTAGGGCCTTCGCTGGTTCAATTAAAGATTCAAAAAGTGGATCATTCTTTCCACAGAAAACCTTTAAACACATTAAACCAACTACCTCTGCAGAACCATATATATATTCTTTATATTCTTTTTCTGAATAATCCCTTTTCTCCAAATCTAATTCCATGGAATATAAAAAAGCTTTAATATATTCATGGGGAATATTATATTGATTTACTACTAATTGAAAACTTTGTAAAATTGGATTTAAACTAAATTTATCTTCAATAGACCGATAAGTCTCTTGGGTGAATTTTTCCAATAATTCTCTTTGGTTCTGATCATAAAAAGTATCCACTATTTCATCTGCCAAGCGAACAAATCCATAAATAGAATAAATAGGTTCATGTAAGGAGGAATCCAAAGTTGAAATTCCGGATGAAAAAGAAGTAGAATAGGCCCGAGTAAAAAGTTTACTTACTCTTTGTGATATTTCAGAATAAAAATCCATATTAATTCATTTCTTTATCCAATTCCTTTGCTACTACAATCCCTGAAATCAAAGAAGGAGGCACACCAGGACCTGGTACAGTTAATTGACCGGTATAATAAAAATTCTTCAAATGATGATTCTTTAAACTCGGCTTTAAAAAAGCTGTCTGAAATAAAGTATTTGCTAATCCGTAAGCATTCCCTTTAAAAGCATGATAATCGGATTTAAAATCATTCATTGCATAAGAACGCTTAAAGATAACAGAATCTTTAATGGAAGTACCACAATATTCCTCTAATCTTTCAATCAAATCAAGATAATATTTTTCTCTCAGTTCATCTGAATCTTCCAAATCAGGGGCTAAAGGAACCAATAAAAAAATGTTTTCCTTCCCTTCTGGAGCAACAGACGGATCTGTTACGGAAGGAGCTGAACAATAAAATAAAGGATCTGAAGGCCATTTTGGTTCGGTATAAATCTCATGAGAATGAACTCCAAAATCTCTGTCAAAAAATAAATTATGATGCTTTAATTTTGGAAGCTTTTTATCTACACCTAAATAAAATAATAAGGAAGACGGAGCCATTACTCTGGAATCCCAATATTGTTCTTTATAATTTCTAAATTTTTTATCTAAAATTGTTTCAACATGATGATAATCTGCCCCTGCAATAACCGCATCGGTTTGATAGGTATTTCCATTCACCTTAACACCCACCACTTGATCATTTTCATAAACAAAACCCGTAACTTCCTTATCATAAAGTATTTCTACACCTTTCTCCTCCGCCAAAGAAACCATCCCTTTGATAATTTCATGCATCCCTCCCATGGGATACCAAGTTCCGAGTTTAATTTCAGCATAGTTCATTAAACTATACATTGCAGGAGTATTTTCTGAGATTGCCCCCAAAAATAAAATGGGAAATTCCATTAATTTCAATAAAGTCTCAGACTTAAAATATTTCCGAATATGCTTATAAAAGGAATTAAATACATCTAATCGAATTAAATCTATAAGCAATTTAAACTCAAAAAACTCCTTGATACTCCTAGATGGTCGCCATACAAAATCCTTAATTCCTACCTGATATTTATAAGCCGCTTGATCTAAAAATTTTTCCAAATTTTCTGCTGCCCCAGGTTCTTTCGATTCAAATAAAGCCTTTAAATCTTCAAAATTTGCAGGCAAATCCATAACCTCCTCCTTGTTCAAAATAACAGAATAAGAAGGATCTAATCTGATTAAATGATAATAATCCGAAGGTTTTTTCCCAAATCTTCCAAAATAATCCTCAAATATATCTGGCATCCAATACCAAGATGGCCCCATGTCAAAGGTAAACCCCTTTTCCTTGAAAACCCTCGCTCTTCCTCCAGGACCCTGATTTTTTTCTAATATCTTTACCTTATAACCTAAATCTGCTAACTGAGTGGCTGCAGATAGTCCCGCAAATCCAGAACCAATTACAATAACATTTTTATTTTTGTCTGCCATCCTAAAATAATATTCTATAATTTACGAATTTTAAAAGAAAATGCCAGAAATATTCTGGCATTTTACCTCATACTGTTAACCAAAAAACTAATCAAAATTTTAATATTTATGCATACATCTTAAGCGCATCTTTTAACTCTTTACGAGCAATATGAATTCTATTTTTAACCGTACCAATCGGCAAATCTAATTCCTCAGAAATTTCATGATACTTATAACCTTTAAAAAATAGCAAAAATGGAATTCTATAAATCGCATCTAATCTCTTCAAGGATTTCTTTAAATCCTCCCTTAAAAACTGATTATTTGCATCATTTTCCTGAATTGCTGTAGTTGAGTTGATGAAGTGTAAATTTTCTGTAGTATCAATAAAAGTCTTACGTCTGACCATACGCTGATATTGCGTAATAAAGGTATTCTTCATTATCGTAAATAACCAAGCCTTTAGATTCGTTCCATCTTCAAATTTTTCCCTATTTGAATAAGCCTTAACCAGGGTGTCTTGAACTAAATCCTTGGCATCATCCTGATCACGTGTTAACCGAAGTGCAAAAGGCTTCAACAATTTTAAATTTTTGTTGATCTGAAATGAAAATTCTAATGCAGTCATAACTTTTTGTTGATGTTTTGTTTAACAAATTTATAAAAAGATTAAACAAAACAAAATTTATTTTAAAAAATTTCATCGACAAAATTTGACATTTCGTATTCGCCCACCCTTTTCTTATCCTTTAAAAGACTCCTTAGAAGCGTATAATGAAGATTTTTACCTATTTTTGAGCTTATATTTATTGGATGAAAAAATTTTTACTGTTCAACTTTTTATTGTTTAATGCCTTCTTTTTAGTTGCACAAAATAATTGCAAACTTGAAATTAAGGGTCAAATTAAATCGGAGGAAACAAAAGAATATATTCCAGGAGCAGTAGTATATCTAAAGGGAACGAATTACAATGCCATTAGTGATGAAAATGGATTTTATCAAATAAAAAATATTTGTCCTGGCCACTATATCTTGGTTACGGAAATTTCCAGCTTCACAAAAAATGAAATTGAAATCCATCTAGAGCATAATGAAGTGGACAATATTGTTTTAAAAGAAAATATTGTTCAATTAAACAATGTTACCATCAGCACCCAAAGGTCAGAGTCTAGTCCACAATTATCCCAAAAAGTAGACTTTTTAACTAGAAGAGAAAGAGTAGGAGAAAATTTGGGAACTATTTTAAGAGGCCTTACTGGGGTAGAAAGTCTTCAAACAGGCTCAACAATCTCCAAACCTGTAATACATGGTATGCATTCGAATCGGGTAATAATCTTGAATCAAGGTATTAGACAGGAAGGACAATCTTGGGGAAGTGAGCATGCTCCTGAAATTGACCCCTTTGTATCAAAAAATATTCAAGTAATTAAAGGTCCTGCAGGCCTTAGATATGGAGGAGATGCCATAGGTGGAATTATTTTAATGGAACCTAATCCTTTACCAGATTCATCGCAAATGACAGGGGAAGTACAATCTGTTTATTTTACGAATGGTAGACAATGGGTTGGTTCATCCTATTTACAAGGGGGAATTGAAGAAATAAAAGGATTTGGTTGGAGAATACAAGGAACCTTAAAAAATGGTGGGAATACCTTTACTCCGAATTATAATCTAGCAAATACAGGAATTTCAGAAAAAAATTTCTCAGTAGCTTTGGGTCTAAACAGAAAAAAACTAAAGCAAGATTTATTCTTTTCCTATTTCAATACTGAAATCGGAATTTATGCTGGTTCGCACATAGGAAATATTGTAGATTTAACAAAAGCGATACAAAGAACACGTCCTTTCAAAATTTATACTCCTGATAAATTTATTAGAGGTATTCAATTCCCGAAACAAGAGGTAAACCATAATTTACTTAAATATAAAACTTCTTATCAATTACCGAATAAGTCGGCAATACGCATGACGCTTTCGCACCAATTTGATCATAGAAAGGAATATGATATTCCGAGAAATAATAAAGTTTCAAATCTTTATTATTTCAAGCTAAATACCTATTCCAGTGAATTAATTTATGATGAAATCAATAAGCCGAAGTCATTAAGGGGTTTATTCGGAATGAATTTATTATTTCAAGAAAATATGACCTCAGGATTATCGGTAAAAAGACCAACGATAACCTCCGCTTTATTACCAAATTACCAAGTTCAATCTACCGGTGTTTTTGGAATTGAAAAATTAACCAAAGAAAAATATGAAATAGAAGTAGGAGGAAGAATGGACTACAGGGAAATGGAAATATATATGAGTAATGGGGCTTATACGAATAATATTTTAGAGATAGATAAAAAATATATTGGCCTATCGGGAAGTATTGGCGGAAAATACCATTGGTCACATAAATTCGAACAAAACTTGACAATTGCTCGTGCATTTCGTCCCCCTTCAGTAAATGAATTATATTCCAATGGGGTTCATCATGGCGCAGGAGCCTTTGAAATCGGAAATAGTAATTTAAGAGGAGAAAAGTCTTTAAATTTTAGTCTGAATAATGTTTTTTCCGTAAAAAATCTTGAAGGTGAAATTGGTTTATATACAAATTTAATTCAAGATTTTGTTTATTTATTACCGGTGGTAACTAATGGTGAACCTTATTATACTATCACGGTGCGAGGGGCCTTTCCAACCTTCAAATATACCCAAATAAATGCCCAATTTTCGGGTATAGATGCCAGTTTGAATTATACGATTTTTGAACATTTACGTTTTTCACAAAAATACAGTCTTATTCAGGCAAGAAACATTAATTCTTCTACCTATTTAGTTAATATTCCCACCAATAGGGCTACTTGGGAATTAAATTATCAATTTGATAATGAAAGACAGATAATTGGAATTGGTTGGACGCAGGTTGCTAAACAAAATAGGTATACCTCTGGCACAGATTTTCTAGCTCCTCCAAAAGGATATGGCTTAATGGAATTCAATTGGGACCTAACTTACAAAAAAATTGATTTTGGAATTAGAATTACAAATTTATTCAATACGGAATACCGTGATTATCTAAATAGGTTTAGATATTATACCGCCGATATTGGGCGAAATATCAGCATTAGAATGAATTATAAAATCTAATTATTTTAACCAAGATTCTGGATTTTGGTGTTGGGTGTTTTTCCAAACCTGGAAATTGATTTCACCTCTTCCATCCTCTTCAACGTCTGCAATTCCAATAGGGTCACCAGTGCCTACCTTATCCCCTTTTTTAACTTTTACGGACTTAAGTTTTGAATAAACTGTGAAATAATCTCCATGTTGAATTGCCACTACCATATTCACCCCAGGAATAGAAATAACAGATTGAACAATCCCTTTAAATACAGAATATACTTCTGCATTGGGCGATGTCTGAATATCAATTCCATTATTATTCAACATAACTCCACGTAATACTGGATGAGGATGCACGCCGTAGGAGTCAGACACAAAACCTTTTTGAACAGGAAAAGGCATTTTCCCTTTTAAAGCTGCAAAATCTTTTGCCAATTTTGCCTCCTCAGCATTCATTACATAAACCTTTCCCTGATCGGGATCATAAGTAGTTTCAGCCGTAGTTTTTTTAGTTTCCTTTCCACTTCTTTGAATAGACTTATTAATTTCGTCTTGTACAATTCGGGCAATCATTTTATCTAATCTCTTATTCGCCTCTTTTCTTTTCGCAACTTCAGCTCTTAAACTTTTTTCTTGTTTTGCTAAAGAATTAAATACTTGCGCTTGGCTATTTCTAAGCGATTGAAGTCCCAGATTTTCTTTCTTAGTATCTGAAATTACAACCTCTAATTCTTTTTGTTTAATTTCAATTTGTTCTTTTTTCTTATCTAATTCTACCTGAGTCTCTTCAATTTTAATTGCATGTTTTTTTCTATTGTCTGAAAAATGACGAAGGAAATCGGCTCTTTTCATAAAATCACTAAAACTATGAGAAAGTAATAAAAAAGCAACTTTATTATACATATTAGAAGATTTTTCAGCTTCGTAAAGCATTACTGCATAGCCATGCTTCAATCTTTCTAACCGTCTTTCCAGAGCATTCCTCTCTAATTGCAAACGATAACGCTCATCAGTCAGTACCCGATTCTTTTTATTTAAGGTATTTATTTCTCTTTGTTTTAAACTTACCTTCCTTTTAAGGATATTAAGTTTTCCTAAGGAAACATCTTTTTTCTCTTTTGTATCCTCTATAATTGAATTTAATTCTTCAATTTTCTTAAGATTTTGTTTACGTTCGTTTTCAAGCTCAACCTTTTTGTTGGATTGAGCCAAAGATTCAAACTGAATAAGGAAAGACAAGGATAAGAATCCTAATAGGAAATATTTTTTAATTTGCATTTTTATTCAGATACTTTTCAGGAACATTAAAATTAAAACTCAAAGGTGTTTCTAATAATTCTACTTTAGAATATTTAATTCTTATACTTGTTTGAATAGGTTTATTTTCTTTATCAAAAACATTTAAGATTATATCATTAGAAAACGGAAATAAAACTTGATTTATTTTAACAAAATCAGATAAGTCCATCTCTAATTCATTTTTTGTAAGATTATCTTTAATTTTCAATTTGTTTAATTTTCTATTTGGACCGAAATAGCTATCAATATTGATTTGGTCTTCATTTTGTTGTACTAGGAAATTTTCATTCTGACGATTTACGCGTAAATTTTTCTTTGAAAAGGGCTTATTTCCTACTAAAACATTTTGAATTTCATTAAAACTAACTTCAATGCCTAACCAACTAGAAAGGCTATCATA
>CAZVFE010000021.1:11937-26136 GCA_964626405.1 uncultured Cytophagales bacterium
TCAAAATTACCTAATTTTTTCATTCTAAAAAAATAGCTTAAATTTTCTTGATTTTTTCTGCAATTTGGATGTTTTCGGGCTCAATTTTCAGTGCCTTTTTCCAAACTTTTTTAGCTTTAGAATTCAAATTTAATTGCAGGTAAACATCTCCCAAATGGTCTAATAATACAGAATTCTTTTCCTGACTTAGGCTTACTGCCTTTTCTAAAATTATTCGAGCATCTTCAAATTCATTTAGTTTAAATAATACCCAGGCAAAGGTATCCAAATAACTCGCGTTTTGAGGGAATCGCTGAACTAATCCACTAGCCATTTCCTTGGCTTTATCTAAATTCTCGTTTCTTAAGGCTAGGTAATAACTGTAATTATTTAAAACATATTCCTCATCAGGAATCAGCTCTAATACTTTTTCATAATAAAAATCTGAATTTACCGTATCTCCAACAGAATGATATCCATCTCCCAATAAAATAAAGGAAGAAACTTGGTAATTATTCATATTGAGTTTATTGGTTAAAGAAGCATTTAGGGCATCAATTGAAAGCGAATAATTTCCTTCAATTTGGTAAAGAAAACCTAATTGGTAATAAAATATCCCAGATAATGGAAAGGATTTAATTGCCTTATCAATATGCTGATGAGCTTGAAGGGTATCATTTAATTCTAAATCGAGGGCTATGATTCTAGACCACATCAATTCATTTCCTAAACCGTTATCCAAAGCCTTTGCATAATTTTCTTGGGCCTTGAGGCTATTATTCTTTTGAAAATAAATATCTCCTAATAAAGCTTTTAGTCTGTAATCATTTGGGAAAACGATTTCTGCATCAAGGATAAGTTTTTCCAAAGAATCTACCTCTGGAACAGTATTTATTAAATCAAAACAATTGATGATTCTAGTTCCAATTTGGGTAGAATCCAGACGCGAGTCTGAAAGAGACTCCCTTAAATATTGAATACTATTAGAAATATCTTTTTTTGAAATATAATAATCTGCATTCCAAACGGCTAATTGCTTTTGGTCTGAAAATTCCTGATAAAGGGAATCGATAAAAGGTTTAATATTGGGAAAAAATTGAGGAGAAATCATTGGAAAAATTTCCCAACCAAAGATTAATTCAAAAGGATAATTTCGGGTAAATTGTCCGCTTGCCTTAGCAAATTCAGGCCATTTTTTCAATCGAGAATATACATATTGTTTGGTGCGCAATACTTCGGGATAATCATAATAGGTTTGGCTTTCATCCTCCAAGGAAGCAATGGCTTGTTCATAATTCCCAAGATTCAGGTTCGCTTCTATTCGCAACATTTCAATCTCATATCTTGGTTGATCGAATCTGGAAATAGAATCAATAACTTCAAGGGCGGTTTTGCTATCCCCTGTTTTTAAAAGCGTTTCTACATAGAGCATTCCTATATCCAAAGATCCTTTTTCAAGGGCAAAGGCTTTTGCAATAGCCTCATTTGCTAAATTAATTTTATTATTTGCCTGGTAAGATTTTGCCAGATAATAGTATATGGAAGCTTCCTTTGGAAATTTAGCACTTAATTCTTCAAATTGAAGAATGGATTCATCGAAATCTTGTTCGTTAAAAGAATTAAATGCTTTAAAAAACTCATCATTAAATTGCATGGTTAATTCCTGATTTTGGGCCTTAGAGGAAAAACCCGAAAATAGAAAAAGGAGAAAAACTAATTTGATAAATTTCTTATTAACCATTTAATAACTTAACTTTAGAAACTCTAAAACCTAAAATTATGAAATCTAATTTAACTTTAAGGGCATTTTCCTTTCTTTTATTTTTATTAGCCATTTCACTGGATTCTAATTCACAAGATTTTTCAAAAGGAATTTTCCAAAATTCCAGGATTATCTCTCAGAAACAATCCAAAGCTCAATTTCTCTACGATACTGAAAGCCAAAGCTATTCGATACAAGGAAATAATCAATTTATCTATAACGCAATCGAAGGCAATTTTCTTGCTACAGCAAATTTCGAGCTAAAAAAAGAGGATAATAATTCTCAGGAATTTGGATGGCTGATAAACAGTTCTATTCCAAATTCAAATTTTCAAATACGTGCGACTAAGGACCAAACCGGACTTAGTTCCTTGAAAATTCAAACCAATCTTGAAACCTTAGAATTCAAACCTACCAAAAGAAATTATGAGGTACTTCAATTAGAAAGAGAGGGGAATAAATTAATTTTTAGAGGAGCCCACCAATATGGCCCCTTAGAAGAAATTGCTTCCTATCAATTAAAGGGATTGCCAGAGAAGATGGAATTAGGAATCTTATATAATGGCACTGAACCAAACAAAGGGAATGTATGGAATATTCGTATTGATAAACCGAGGAATGATGCTTCAAGTCCGTATTACGACCATAATTGGATGGGATGTAGAATGGAAATTATGGATGTATTTACAGGAAAAAGAAAGGTAATTTATACGAAGGAATCAACCTTTGAAGCCCCAAATTGGATGAATACGGAAGACAAACTCTTGTTTAATATGGATGGAAGATTATGGAAAATCCCAACTAATGGAGGAGAAATCACAGAATTAAATACGGGATTTGCAGATAGATTAAACAATGACCATTGCATTTCTTTTGATGGAAAAATGTTAGGTATATCACATTCTAATCCAGGAGAAAGTTCGAAGGTATATTATTTACCTATTGAAGGGGGAGAACCAAAATTATTAACTCCTACTGGTCCTTCTTATTTACATGGGTGGTCGCCAGATGGCAAGGATATGGTTTATATAGCTAACAGACCAGGATCTTCCTCCTATGATATTTACAAAAAATCCATTGCTGGTGGAGAAGAAATTAATTTAACGAAAAATGAGGAATACTCTCACGCGGATGGATCAGAATATTCTCCGGATGGCCAATATATTTACTATAATGGTTCTATAAAAGGAGGTACCATGCAAATATTTCGAATGAAACCAGATGGAACAGAAAGGGAGCAAATGACCTTTGGATCGAATAATAATTGGTTTCCGCATATTTCTCCGGATGGAAAATGGATGGTATATATCTCCTTTGATAAAAATATTGACATGAATTCGCACCCTTCCTTTAAAAGGGTGACCCTAATGATGATGCCAGCTAATGGAGGAGCATCCAAAACAATTGCCTATTTATATGGTGGACAAGGAACCATCAATGTGAATTCCTGGTCGCCAGATAGTAGATATATTGCTTTTGTTTCGAATTCTCAATAATTACATCTCATCCATGGCAGAACGGCGTTGCTTAGCCTCCTGTTTGGTGGTTTTTATGCGATAATTAAAGGTAAGATTGAATTGGGTTAATCTAAATTGAGAAAAGCCTTTGGTGTAAAAGATATCTCCTTGGGTAATATATCTCATTTTTCTTGAGGAGAAAACATCAATGATATTCAAAGTAAGGGTACCATCTCCTTTCATAATATCTTTAGAAGCGGATAAATCTATCCATTTTATTTCTTGCATTTTCCCTTGAGGAGTATTTTGAGGAGCCTCATAATTTGCTCTAATCTGTAAATCTATTGAATTCTTGATCTTAAATCTGGAGGTATGCCTTGTAAACCAAGAAAAAGTTTCAGAACGATAGATTGCATCTAGGTTGGAAGCATCTGATTTCCCATAAAATAGATTTAAGCTTAAATCGCCCTTCCACCATCTATTCAAGTTTTTTGAACCATTAAATTCAAGACCTGTGGCAAATTCATTGGCAATATTTTGCGGCAAAGTAGTAGAAAAACCATTCGTATCTACCGTTCTAATCCGCAAAATTTTATCCTGGGTATTTCTTATAAAAATGGAAGAGCTTAAGGAACCCTGATCATAATATTTTACATGACCGATCTCAAAAGAATCTGCAAATTCAGGGTTTAGATTCGGGTTCCCTGAGAAGAAATTTCTATTGTCTGAGAATGTCATGAATGGACTTAAATCATTGTAAGCAGGTCGACGAATTCTTCTTGAATAAGAAATTTGAAATTGGTTTTCTGGATCCTGGCTATAAGTAAGATGGACTGAGGGGAATAAATTCTTATAATTTCTCGGATTCTTTTCACCTGTATCCCTCAATTCTGTTTTAATATCCGTCAATTCTCCTCTTAAACCTAATTGGTAGGAAAATTTATTTATTTTATTGGAAAGAATAAAATATCCTGCTGAGATATTTTCATTGTAGATAAAATAATTGGTAAGGTTGGGAATTTTAGCCCAGGACCCGTCTGACAATACATCTGCTACCCAAAAATCATTATACATATCTCTATAAGATAATCTTAAACCTGTTTCCAATTTCATGTCTTTGGTAATTGGATTGGTATAATCTAATTGAAACATCCAATGTTTCATTCCCTCATCATTGATAGATTTTTGATCAAAGGTATTTTCTACAAAGGGTGAGCCATTTGGAAGAAAGGATTTTTGAAAAAAGCTTTGATTTGAATTTTCAAAATTATCTAAAAGTCTTAAATCTGCATTTAATTCTTTTCCTTTTTTATCATAGGTTTTTTTAAAGGTAATGGCATATTCAGAATTAGGTTCATCTTCAATTTCATCTTGTTTACGCTGGGTTTTTGCGGTAAGATTCGTTAAGGAACCAGTATAATCTAGATAATTAAAATAGGAAATTCTTCTTCCACCGGTATTACGATAAATATAGGAACCGGTAACAATGGTTTTATCATTAATGAAATAATCAGCGCCTCCACGAACATTATTTACGTTACCAATTAGATTGAAATGATTATTTTGAATAAGATAGTTTGTAGTATTATCTGATTGCTTCACTTCTTGATAGATTTCTGATCTTCCAGGAGAATCCCTATGCAGAACACCATAATTCAAAAAGAAATTTAACTTATTCTTCCGATAATTTATAATAGCAGTACCTCCATAATTTGGACGGTAACCTACTGTGGTTTCAAATGCAGCATTAAAACCTTGTTTATTATTTTTCTTTAAAACAATATTGATAATTCCAGCCATTCCTTCAGCCTGGTATTTAGCGGAGGGATTGGTAATAATTTCTATCTGGTCTATCATAGAGCCTTGTAAATTTTGCAAACCAGAACTACCATTATTTCCTACTAAGGAAGAAGGCTTTCCGTCTACTAAAATCAAGACATTACTATTACCTCTTAGTTTAATTCCGCCTTCTCCTGAAACTTGAACGGAAGGTAAATTACCTAAAATTTCGGTAGCAGTGGAGCCTTTATTAGCACCGCTTGTTCCTACATTATATATTTTTTTATCAACACCTAATTCTACAGAGGCTTTTTGTCCTTGCACAACTACTTCTTCAAGAGTTTCGGATGAAGACTGAACAAGTATATTTCCGAGTTCCAAACGATTTTGAGATAGGTTTAAAGGAGAAATTATTTTAGATTTGAACCCCACTGATTCTACTACCAAACCAAAATTTCCTCTGGATATTTCGATTGAAAAAGAACCATCTTCGTTTCCGATTGTCCCCGTAATGACGGATTGATTAGAATTATCAATAATTTTTATACTTGAAAAGGGAATGGCAATTTGGGTTGATTCCTCCAAAATCTTACCGGAGACTTTAGTTTTATTTTGTGAGAAAAGAGATAAAGGCAAAATAAGGCCCAATAGTATAAAGAGGCGTAAGGATTGATTCATTTTTAGGTTTAGAATAATATTAGAATCGGAGAATAAAGTAATCGGAGTGGAAATTTTGCTTTTTAAAAAATTAGAATAATCTGATTTTTATGTACAGCGCTGTTGCCGCTCCGATTTTTATTTATGTGTTCGCGTAGGGATTCGAACCCCAAACCTTCTGATCCGTAGTCAGATGCTCTATCCAATTGAGCTACGCAAACGAATTTGAGAATGCGAATTTAAGAAAAAAAATCATTTCCCCATAAATTTTGCAGGTCGTTTTTGTAAAAATGCCATTACACCCTCGGCAAAATCGTGGGATTGCCCTGCAATTGTCTGATTATCAGCTTCTAATTCTAGGATTTCGTCAAGACTTGAATTATGTGCTTTTTGAAGTGCCAATTTCATTAAACCAATAGCTTTAGTTGGCATTTGAATAAAACGATCAATTTCATTTTGCAAAATTTCCTCCGAATTATCAGAATTGACAATTTTAGAAACCCAACCAATTTGCATTGCTTCTGAAGCTGGAATTTTTCTAGCCGAAGAAACAATTTCAAAAGCTTTCTGATAGCCCATAGTTTGCATTAAAAATGCTGTACTACCAGCGTCTACGGCTAATCCGATTAAGGCAAATAGTTCGGCAAAATAGGCATTTTCGTCGGCGATAATATAGTCGCAAGCTAATGCCAAGGAACAACCTGCCCCTGCAGCCGGACCATTCACATAGGCTAAAACAGGAATTGGAAGATTCCGAATGGCTTTAATCATAGGGTTATAGGTTCTTCTAAGAATATTTCCAAGATTTGGTTCTGAAATTCCAGATTTCAAATCTGCTCCACTACAGAATGCCTTCCCCTCTCCAGTTAAAACCACCAATCTTAAATCCTTTTCTTTGGCAGCCTGTTCAAATAGGTCTTTTATTTCTAAAATTAATTCTTCATTCAGGGCATTAAATATATCAGGACGGTTCAATCTTATTATCCAATAAGATTCCATTTTTTCTAGTTTGAGATTTTTCATAATCTATCCGAATTATAATTCTTTTCTAAGTTTGGCAATAGGTATTTCTAAGATTTCTCGGTATTTGGCAATGGTTCTTCTTTTTACTTCAAAGCCTTTTTCTGATAAAATTTCTTCTAGTTTTTCATCTGAATAAGGATTTGCCTTATCTTCCTCCTCAATAATTTGTTTAAGGATATTTCTCACTTCTCTGGTGGTTATATTTTCTTTTGAATCTCCTTTTGCCGCTTCATTAAAGAAAAATTTCAATGGAAAAATACCTTCATTGGTTTGAACGGATTTCCCAGAAACTACCCTAGAAACTGTTGAAATATCCATTTGAATAATATCTGCTATTTCTTGCATTTTCAATGGAATCAAATTTGAATCATCTTGATCTAGGAAAAATGCTTTTTGTTTTTCTACTATTGCCCACATTGTTTTCAGCATGGTAGTTTGCCTTTGTTGTATGGCAGAAATAAAACTTTGGGCAGAATCAATTTTTTCCTTGATAAACTTCAAGGCTTGTTCACCTTCTTTTTCATTTTTATAGGAATTAAGCATATCTTGAAAATCTTTTGAAATTTTCAATTCAGGAATATTCCCCTTAGTTAATTGAATATCTAAATTACCATTCGAGTTTAGGACAATAAAATCAACTTGAGAAAAGGGAACCTCAAAAGACTCATCTGAACTCCCTCCTGGCTTAGGATTACATTTTTTTATTTCATTTAGAACTAATTTTAATTCATCCTCTTGGATGGACAATTTATTTAATAAATAGTTAAAATCTTTTCTTGAAAAGGGCTCGAAATAATCTCGAATGGTTTGAATGGCTAATTCCCCAATTTTATCTTCTGGATTTTTTCTTTCCAATTGGATTAAAATGCATTCTTGTAAATTTCTTGCACCTATACCTGGGGGATCAAGGCTTTGAACCTTCTTTAAAACTTCAAAAACCAATTCTTCGGAAACATCCAAGCCAATATTAAATGCTAAATCATTCACTATACTATATAAATCCCTTCTCAGGTAACCGTCGTCGTCCAATGACCCAATAATTTGTTCAGCAATAATTTTTTCAATTTCATCGTCGATCACAAAGCTCATTTGCATCATCAGAAATTCTTCTGTGGATGGAATAGCTCGGATAGGTTTTTCGGTAAAACTTTGATTGGGATCGGACAAATCTCCAGCGACCTTATAACCGGCATAATCATCTTCTAAGTAGGTATCAAAATCATCCATTTCTTTTTGGGCGAGATCTTCTACGGTTGTTTCAGACTTAAATGATTCAGAATCAATATTTTCCTCCAAAGCAGGATTGATTTCTAATTCTTCTTCTATTCTAGCGGCCAGCTCATAATTGGGAATTTGCAAAAGGGAAACTAGTTGAATCTGTTGGGGATTCAATTTTTGGTTTTGTTTTAGATGAAGACCGATGGAGTTTCTCATATTCGAATTTAAAAAAAAAGCCGATAAAACTGAAGACTAAATTGTGAATTGTGAATTAAGGTTGTAAATTTGAAACTTATTTTCATTGACAGTTCGTATATGCAGATTAAAGATATTTTAGGATTAAGTCCTGAAGGCCAAGAAATCACTATTAAGGGATGGGTAAGAACGAAGAGAGAATCCTCGAATGTTTCCTTTATTAATTTAAATGATGGATCAACGATTCATAATATTCAAGGAGTGGTAGAAAATGGTATTGTTTCAGATGAAACGATGAAATTAGTAACCACGGGTGCTTGTGTGGCATTAACGGGAACATTAATTGAATCGGGCGGAAAAGGACAATCTGTGGAATTAAATGTAAAATCTGTCATTATTTATGGCACTGCGGATCCTGAAAAATATCCCCTTCAACCTAAGAAACATTCATTAGAATTTCTTCGTGAAATCGCACATTTACGTCCACGAACAAATACTTTTTCTGCAATTTTGCGTGTAAGACATGCCTTAGCTTTTGCTGTGCATCAATATTTCAATAATAATCGGTTTTTTTATTTACATACGCCGATAATTACGGGCTCGGATGCAGAGGGTGCTGGAGAAATGTTTCGGGTTTCAACTTTAGATCCGAAAAATCCGCCTTTAAAGGAGGATGGGACGATAGATTATTCGGAGGATTTTTTTGGAAAGGAAACAAATTTAACGGTTTCCGGACAATTAGAAGGAGAACTTGGGGCTTTGGCTTTATCCAAGATATATACCTTTGGGCCGACATTCCGTGCTGAGAATTCAAATACAGCGCGACATTTAGCGGAGTTTTGGATGATTGAACCAGAAGTAGCTTTTTATGAATTAGAGGATAATATGAATCTTGCAGAAGATTTTATCAAGTATTTGATAAAATATGTATTAGAAAACTGTGAAGATGATTTAAATTTCCTAGAAAAAAGATTGTTGGACGAGGAGAAAATGAAGAAAAAGGAGGAACAATCTGAAATGAGTTTAATTGAAAAATTGAGATTTGTACTAGATAATACATTTGAGCGTTTAACTTATACGGAGGCGATTGAAGTATTAATCAATTCAAATCATCATAAAAAAAATAAATTCCAATATCCTGTTGAATGGGGTATAGATTTACAAAGTGAGCATGAGCGATATTTAGTGGAAAAGCATTTCAAAAAGCCTGTTATACTTACAAATTATCCGAAAGATATAAAGGCTTTTTATATGAAGCAGGATGAGGATGGCAAAACGGTGAGAGCTATGGATGTTTTATTCCCGGGAATTGGAGAAATAATTGGAGGTTCACAAAGAGAGGACAATTTAGATAAATTGGTGGAGCGTTCGAAAGAGGTGGGAATTGAGGAAGAAACTATTTGGTGGTACTTAGAAACCAGAAAATTTGGTTCTGCTCCGCATTCTGGATTTGGTCTGGGCTTTGAGAGAATGGTACAATTTGTTACTGGTATGGGAAATATCAGGGATGTAATTCCTTTCCCAAGAACTCCAAAATCTGCTGAATTTTAATTATGAAAAAAACATTTTCCAATGCGATTGAGGGTATAATTACCCTAATAAAAGAAGAAAGAAATGCGAAATTGCATTTGATTTCTACTATTCTAATTATCGTTTGCGGGAATTATTTAGGATTTGGTCCGACGGAATGGATTTGGATAAGTTTAGCAATTGCTGGTGTTTGGGTTGCGGAATTAATTAATTCAGCAATTGAAAGAATAGTAGACATTGTCTCTCCTGAATTTCATCCATTAGCAAAAAAAGCAAAGGATTTTACTGCCGGTGCCGTATTAGTTATGTCAATTTGGGCTTTATTTATTTTTTTTATTTTAGTTGTCCCAAAATTATATTTATATTTAATGCTTAATGCAAGTTAATTTAGAAATTACTGAAAAACCTGAGGTTCTACAAAACGAAATTTCACATATGAAAGAATATGGATCCAGCGTTCAAAAATTAGTTGATTATATCCTGACGGTTGAAGACGAGGAAAAGAGAACCAAATATGCTTTTATTTTGGTTGAATTGATGCGTCAAATTCATCCTGGGATGAAGGATCCGACTCAAGATTATTCCAAAAAACTTTGGGATGATTTATATATAATGTCTAGATTTCAGCTTCAAGTTGAAGGTCCTTATCCTCCGCCCTCGGTAGATTCAGTTGGAAGAGCTCCAAAAAGAGTGGAATATCAACAAAAAGATTTAAAATTTAAGCATTACGGAAGAAATGTAGAATTATTAATCTTGCGTGCAATTACAGAAACCAATTTAGAAGATAAGAAGATGTTGGTAGCCTATGTAGCGCGATTAATGAAAGGGTTCTATGTTACTTGGAATAAGGAAAGTGTGGATGATGCAGTAATTTGGCAGAATATTAATGAACTCTCAAATAATGCTTTAAAATCTATTGTAGATGAATTATCGCAAGAGAATTTAGGACATGCAAAAGTGGCAAATAATGCTCGGAATGCTTATTCTTCAAATGAGTTCAACAATGGAAACAACCGTGGTAATGGATTCAAAAAGAATGGAAATTTCCGCAGAAATTTTAGAAATCACAAAAAATAAAAATATCTTAATCTAATGGCATCTTTCAAAGTTAGAGGAGGGGTTAAACTTAAAGGCGAAATCATTCCTCAAGGAGCAAAAAATGAAGCTCTACAAATTTTATGTGCAGTTGTCCTAACCAAAGAAGATGTAATCATAAATAATATTCCAAATATTCGAGATGTAAATCAGCTAATTGATCTTCTTGCTTCCATGGGAGTTAAAGTAGAAAAATTAAGTGATTCTTCCTATAAATTCAATGCTGCAAATGTTGATATTAGTTTCCTAGATTCACAGGAATACAAGAAAAAAGCGGCTGCCTTAAGAGGCTCAGTGATGCTAGTAGGTCCTACCCTAGCGCGTTTTAAAAAAGGGAAAATTCCATCACCGGGAGGAGATAAAATTGGTAGAAGAAGATTGGATACCCATTTTATGGGCTTCATTAAATTAGGAGCTAAATTCAAATTTAGTCAGGATGAAGGAGGAATTTATGAAGTAGATGCTTCTAATCTTACAGGAGCCTATATGTTATTGGATGAGGCTTCCGTTACTGGAACGGCGAATATTCTAATGGCAGCTGTATTGGCTAAAGGAACAACGCAAATTTATCATGCTGCTTGCGAGCCATATATTCAACAATTATGTAAAATGTTGAATAGAATGGGGGCAAAAATATCTGGAATTGGCTCTAATTTATTAACAATAGAAGGAGTAGAGGAATTGGGGGGAACAGAGCATACCATGTTGCCAGATATGATTGAAATTGGGTCTTTCATTGGATTAGCAGCCATGACAGGATCTGAAATAACCATCAAAGATTGTAAAATTCCTGAACTTGGTATTATCCCGGATGTATTTAAAAAATTGGGAATTAAATTAGAATTCCAAGGAGATGATATTCATATTCCAGCTCAAGAACATTATGAAATCGAAAGTTTCATTGATGGATCCATGCTGACAATCTCTGATCATCCTTGGCCAGGATTTACTCCGGATTTACTTTCAATTGTTTTGGTAACTGCCATTCAAGCAAAAGGTACGGTATTAATTCACCAAAAAATGTTTGAAAGTAGATTATTTTTTGTAGACCGACTTATTGAAATGGGAGCTCAAATAATTTTATGTGATCCTCATAGAGCAACAGTAGTAGGGTACGACAGAAAACAACCTTTAAGAGGAATTAGAATGTCGTCTCCTGATATCCGTGCTGGGGTTTCCCTTTTAATCGCGGCTTTATCAGCGAATGGCGATTCTATCATAGATAATATTGAACAAATTGATCGTGGCTATCAAAATATTGATGGAAGATTAAAATCCTTAGGAGCTATTATTGAAAGAATCTAATGCTTATTTCAAAAATTAAAACTACCATTAATTTGGCCGTACCGATTGTCATTGGACAAATGGGTGTAATGTTAATGGGATTGGCGGATACTATTCAGGTAGGACAAATGCCAGAATTGGCTGCAGAAAGTTTAGGAGCAGCCGGAACAGCAGGTTCTATATTTTTTACAATTGCTGTTGTTGGATTAATTAGTATTGGAATTGCTTCCCCTTTAGTTTCAAAATCCATTGCTGAAAAAGACCCAGGAGAGGCGGGTTTAATATTAAAATCCAATATTAAAGTAGCCTTATTTTTATCAAGTATAACCTTTTTCATCATATTTATTTTAGGCTATAATTATGATATATTTGGGCAGACGGAAATAAATAAAAAACTTACATTACCTTATTTAGCATTAATTGATTTCTCTGTATTTTTCACTTTCCTTTTTGGGGCATTTAAAAGCTTTACGGATGGTTTAAAAAATACAAAAGTAGGGATGGTTATTACCTTATCTGCTCTTGTTTTAAATATCCTATTAAATCAAATTTTCATTTATGGATGGGGTCCTATACCCGCTATGGGACTTACTGGCTCGGGAATTTCAACTTTATTTTGTAGAATGGCCATGGCAGGATCTATTGGTCTATATATAAAATTTCGAAAAGATTACGATAAATATTTTATCAAAAAAGAATATAAAGCCAAATTCGAAAGGGAAATTTATCTTATTAAAACAGGTGTACCCAGTGGATTTCAAGGGTTCTTTGAAATTGCCGCATTTGGTTCGGCTGTAATTATGATGGGATGGATTTCTGTAACTGCCCAAGCTGCACATATGGTGGCCGTTAATATGGCAGCAATTACCTTTATGGCTGCCACGGGAATCGCAGCTGCGGGGGGCATCAATGTTGGCTCTGGTATGGGAAATAAAAGCAGAGCTGAAATCCTTATTTCGGGAAATGCTGCGATTTTGATTGTTAGCACCTTGATGATTTTCACTTCATTCGTCATGTTTTTTGGAAGAGACTTATTAGTTAGAGGCTATACAAATGAAATTGCTGTTATTGATATAGCCGTAAAACTCATTATTTGGGGAGCTATATTTCAATTATTTGATGGCGTTCAGGCTGTGTCTTTAGGTTTATTAAGAGGAATGCAAGATGTAAATATCCCTACTATCATTACAGTAATTGCTTATTGGGGGATAGGAATCCCTAGTTCTTATTATTTAGGTATAAAAACAGATTTTGGAGCAACTGGAATCTGGATGGGACTTTGCATTAGCTTAATAGTTTCTTCGATTTTACTTACCTGGCGTTTTTATTATCAAGCTAAACGAGTAAAACTTTAAATATTTTTTGATATTATTTATCAAAAAATTTGAATTTTGTGGTTTCCCATGGATTATTTCCCAAAAAAGAATTAAATTTCCTCTAGGGGACGGGAGGGTGCATTTATTCCCCTTAATAAAATTTAAAGAATTTTCGCTTAAAATAATTTATAAAAATAATCTCTAAACTGATAAAATAATGAAAATCAAATTATTTACCTTCGCCTTTTTATTCATCGGTTATTCCAGTTTTTCACAAAATAACCAATGGGTTGACCTTTTCAATGGAAAAGATTTATCCAACTGGAAACTTTCAGATAATCCAGAGACCTTTTCCGTTAAAGACGGCAAATTAATCGTTGATGGAGATAGATCTCACATGTATTATAATGGATCCTTCAATGATCATAATTTTAAAAATTTCGAATTAAAATGTGAAATTAAAACCTCTCAAGGTGCAAATTCTGGAGTATATATCCATACAGATTACCAAGATTCTGGTTGGCCATCTAAAGGTTATGAAATTCAAGTAAATAATTCCCATACAGATTGGCGTAGATCCGCCTCCTTATATGCTATTGTAGACAATCCGGAGGTTTATGTAAAAGATGAAGAATGGTATACCATGACCATCCGCGTGGAAGGAAATCATATTATTACCAAAATCAATGATACTGTAGTGGTAGATTATACTCAACCTGAAAACCCTACAAGAAACGAAGGTAGCGCAAAAAGAGTTCTAAGCTCTGGCACAATTGCGATTCAAGGCCATGACCCTAAATCGCATATAGAATACCGAAAAATTCAGATTAAATTACTTTAAAGGAATTAATGAAATCTCTCCGATGATACCTGATGGCATAGCCTGCCATTGGGTAGCATCAAA
>CAZVFE010000022.1:0-25359 GCA_964626405.1 uncultured Cytophagales bacterium
TATTTTTGATTTTACTAAGTCTGGACAAATTGGAGATACCATTGGTGGTATTACCTCACCTATCTTGAATATTTTAGGAGATATTTTAATTTTTTTAGCCTTGAAATCTCAATTGGATTCTAATTTGGAACTTAAAATTCAAATTGAAAGGCAGGATAAACAATTTTCTATGGAATTAGAATCAAAGGAAATTAATCAACTCTATGATAATTTAAAATCGAGTGTAGATGATTTTGCATTTATTGGACTTAATCCAAAGGATTTTGGTAATAAAGATTTTAGAGAAGTGTATGGAAGTGAGGCAATTTGTTTATTTTTTAAAACATTTTATTCTAGTTATCATGGAAATGATGAAGAAATGGAATGTAATCCCAAAATCACTGAAATTATTTCTATGTTAGAGATTTGTGAAAAATTATTGTTAAAAATAAACCTTTCTAAAATTCCTGATAAGGAAAATTTATTTACCTTAACGAAACACCAATTTCTTTATAGAATTTTCCCAGGAATATCTCATGAATATCATAAAGAATTAAAACCTTATTATTGCGATTTATGTAAAAGAAATCATGGTCTTCCTATCGAAATGGTTAGACTAATTAAATCTAATTATGAATTAGCTAAAAGGTATATTTGATAATTTCGATTCAAAATTAAATAGAAATTAAAGGTTTCTTTTAAGGAAATTCAATATATTTCCTGAAAGGATTTTTTGAATTTCTTTATTTGAAAATCCTCTTTTTTCGAATAATGAAGGCAGTTTTTGAAGGTCTGCTATGGTAGTCATTTCAGATGGGGCTTGTTCCCTTCCAAATGCCCCATCTAAATCTGTCCCTAATCCTACCTGATCAACATTTCCAGCAATACTACAGATATGAACTAAATGATCGATCATTGTATTCAAGCTAACATTTTTACTTATTGGGGTCGACTCCCCCTTTTTCCAATCAGATACCATCATCCAAGCATCTAATGGCATTCCGATAAATGCTTTCCTATTGATTATTTCCTTAAATTGTTCATCAGAAAATTGTCTATTATGGTTTACCAAAGTTCTAGAATTTTGATGACTAGCCCATACAACCCCATTGTAAATTTCCATTGTATCCCAAAATGCTTCATCACATAAATGAGTAACATCTAAAATCAACTTTTTCTCTTCAATCTTTTTTATTAAGTCTATTCCTTTACTAGTTAGTCCACCTTTGGAATCTGTTCCATTTGCATATCTTCCTGGGCCATAATGTGCTGGTCCAATGGCTCTTAATCCACTTTCATAGGCGATATCTAAATAATCTAAATCAATTATAGAATCAGCACCCTCCAAACTTAAAATATAGCCTATTTTCTTCTTTTTATCTTTTGTTTCTTCCCAATATTTTAAATGGGCCTCAATATCTTTCCAACTTTTTAATTGAATTAATTCACCTTTTGATTCTAAAGAACGATAATAGGCTAATTGTCCTTGTGTATGTGCCCAAGCTTGTTCAGGTGAATTCCAACCTGGTAAAGGGCTATTCTTTTCTACTACCCTTGCAATTTGAGTAGCCACAACAATACCAATATTGCCATTACGTAATTCTTCTAAACAAACCATGGCATTTCCACGATCAGGCTTATCGTTTAATCCTATTTCTCTATCATTGATCTCTTTGATAGACATCGTTAAATCTCTGTTCCATTCCAGAGCATTCATTGCTAAATCCAAGTGTGCATCTATTATAAACATCATAGGCTTATTTTTCGATTCCTTGCTAATACAACCCATTCTCCACTTAATTTCCCATTCTCAATAACTTGTAGGGACTGATGTAAGGCAATAGTAGGACAAACATGATAAGGAATTCCTATAATTATATCTCCTATTTTAAATTCCTCTGAATTTTCTACTTTTACAATACCATGTTCTTCAGATTGTGATTCTAAAGATAAGATCCTTGAATCTATAAAACGTATTCTGTTTTGAATGGGATTTTCAGCAGCAATTGATTTATGTCCCAAATCCAAACATAAGCTTGTTTTTGTTGGTTTAGAGACTACTCTTGTGACAATATAAACTGCTTGTTTTAAACTATTCTCTGGATATAATTCTGCATATCCTGCATCAAAGAAAATAAAAGTTCCAGGGCTACAAGTGAATTTGTTATTTTCAGAATGAACCAAGAAGGAAGGAGTTCCACCAACGATATATTCAATATCTGGACAGATAACGTCTATTTTTTCTTTTAAAGTCCAAAAATCTTCAAAATCTTCCTCTACATGATTAATTCTTTCTTCTATTTTTTTATCTCGAATATGGCCATCATAAGCATGAATCCCCCTAAATTCAATATTAGATGATTGAATAATTTGTTTAAATAGATTAAAGCCATCCTTTATTTGGATACCTGTTCTATTCATCCCAAGGTTTAAATCGATAAATACTGGAATTTTAATACCATGATTTAGGGCAAATTGATCCATTTCAAATAAATGATTGAAATCATCTACTAAACAAGAAAAATTAGTTTTCGGATATTTTTCAATCAATAATTTAAATCGATTTAGATTGGATAAACTTAATTGATAGGCAATTAATACATCAGGGGCATTGGATAAAGCTAATAATTCAGCCTCTGCAATAGTTGCACATTTGAATTTTTTAATGCCTTTTTCGAGCATCATTTCATTGGCCTCTTTGGTTTTATGCGTTTTAATATGCGGTCTCAGTCTTTCTGGCTTACCTTCAACACGATTAATTATCCAATCAATATTATGTTCGACTCTTTCAGGAAATAAAATAATCCCTGGAGAAAATATATTCGAATAATCTATATTAAAAATCATAGTAAGGCTCTATCAAGGTGAACATATCCCCCATCAACATGTATTAATTGTCCTGTTGTATGGGAAGACCTTTTTGACATCAAGAAACTAACCATATCACCTATTTCCTCTTTTGTGGTCATTCTATTTCCTAATGGGATTTTCGATTCAATTTCTTTAAGTTTTTCCTCTGGATTTGGAAGAGTTTTAATCCATTTTTGATATAATGGAGTAAAACATTCTGAAACAATTACTGAATTTACTCGGATTCCATATTTAAGTAATTCAACTGCCCATTCACGCGTGAGTCCATTTCTCCCTCCATTGGAAGCGGCATAAGCAGAAGTACCACCCTGTCCGGTTTCAGCTGTTTTTGAGCCAATATTCACAATTGCGCCCTTGGATTCTTTAAGATAGGGTAAGGCATATTGGGCTAAAAGATAATAATGAACAAGATTTGCATGTAAAGACTGCATAAATTTTTCATAATTTCCATCCTCCAATCCCACACCATCATTCACCCCAGCATTATTCACTAAACCATCAATTTTTCCGAAAAAAATTCCAATTTCATCAATTACCCTTTTGCATTCTTCTGGCTTTGTTAATTCAGCTACAAAGGAAAAAGCCTGTCCACCCGTTGCTTGAATCTTTTCTATGCATTTTAAATTATCTGCCTCATTTCTACCTACAATAGCTACGATAGCTGATTCCATAGCGAGAGACTGAGAAATACCTTCTCCAATTCCTTTTGCCCCACCAGTGACGATAATAACTTTTTCTTTTAAGCCTAAATTCATATTAATCTAAATGATAAAATTCCTGACAATTTTTAAATAATATTTGATCTTGTTCAGACTGACTGAGTTGTGAAATTGAACTTTTCACCAATTCTACCCAATGTGGTAAGTCAGCCGCTAATTTTAAAACTGGATAATCGGAACCAAATAATAAGCGATTCGGGCCAAATGTTTCGATCGCAATTTCTATAATTGTTAAAATATCGGATCTTTTCCAATTTTTCCAATCGGCCTCAGTTAAAATGCCCGAAATTTTTGCTGATAAATGTTTTAAATCTTTAAATTGAACAAACCATTTTTCCCACTCCTTCCAATTTCCGGATTTGATTGGAGGTTTTCCAAGATGATCTAAAATTATTGATTGGCTATCAATTTTTTTAGCAAATTTTAATGCGGACTCTATTTGATGTGGTAATATTAAAATATCATAGCTGAAATTAAAAGCCTTTAATGCTTTAATCCCCCTTAAAAATGTTTCTCTTTCAAAGAAATTTGGATCTGATTCACCTTGGATTATATGTCTAAATCCTTTTAAATCCTCAAATTGTGAGAAATAATCTAATTTTTCATAAATAGAATCATCTTGCAAATCAACCCATCCTACAACACCTTTAACGAAATTAAATTGTTCTGCCAATGATAAAAGGAATAAAGTTTCCTCCTCTGAACTATCTGCTTGAACAGCCACACAACCATTTATTCCACAATCCTTAAAGAGAATTTCAGCCTCCAATGGGTAAAAATCATTTCTAATTATGGCCATATCTGGAGTAATCCATGTATCTCTTTCAGGATTATAATTCCAAAAATGTTGATGTGCGTCCAGCATTATTAATAATTTTTTATCACATTCCACATGGTATTAGCAACAAATTTATTTCCATTTTCATTTAAATGAACTCTATCTGTTGTTAAAATGCCTTTTATTTCATTATTAGGATTATTTACTTTCAAATACTTCATAAATTCATATCGAAGGTCAATAAGACCTGTACCTTCCTCATTGGCGATTCTACGGATCATAGTAGAAAAATAATTTAAATCGCCATCATTTTCATTAGTATTATCTGTTTTTTCCCCGATTACTGATGGTGTACAAATAATTATTTTAGCACCGTTGACTCTTAATCTTTTAATTAATGCATGATAGAATCTTTCAAATTTATCATAATCAGTTCCAGTGCGCGAAGTGGTTTTATGCCATACATCATTTATTCCAACATAAATAACAATGATATCTGGATTTTTTGCTAATACGTCTTCTTCATGTCTTAGATATAAATCATATACCTTATTTCCTCCGATACCAGCGCCAATTAATTCATATTGATCCGCCAGTCCTTTTTCTTTTAACATTTCACCCATTTGCGTAATATATCCAGTTGGATTTACTCCAGCTTGAGTAATAGAATCTCCGAAAAATACGATTTTTTTGGGTTTATCAGCTTTGAAAGATAATAAACTGAAAATTGTAAGTGCAATTAAAAAAAATTTAGTCTTCATAATAGGTTTTTAATTATTTAAGTATAGAAATCCGCCATCAATTGGATAATCACATCCTGTTAGAAAACTTGCTTCATTTGAGCATAAATAAAGAGCCATAGAAGCAATTTCATCAGATTGTCCCATCCTTCCAATAGGTTGAGTAGCGGAAAGTTTATTGAACATTTCTTCTTTATTTTCTGGATAATTTTTTTCTAAATATCCTTCGACAAATGGGGTATATACTCTTGCTGGAGAGATGCTATTACAACGAATTCCATCTTTAATATAATCCTTAGCAATAGACATTGTCATTGTTTTTATAGCTCCTTTTGTCATTGAATAACCTAATCTATCTGGAATACCAACAGAAGCGGCCACCGAGGCAATATTTAAAATTACACCAGATTTTTGTTGTTTCATTGATGAAATAAATGCCTTGGAACAATGGAAAGCTCCTTTAACATTTACTTCGAATATTTTTTGAAAATCTTCTGAGGAAGTATTTTCAAGATTTCCAATTTGAGAAATTCCAGCATTATTAATTAGGATGTCTATATTTCCAATTAAATTGGCTGCTTTTTCAACTTCAAAATAGTTTGAAATATCAACAAAATATAAGCTAGTTTTTGGTTGAATAATTTTTAATTCTTCAAAGGTATTATTTGTTGTAGGGTTATCAAGGTCAAAAATAATAATTTCTGCCTCATGCTGTGCAAATAATAAGGATATGGATCTTCCTATGCCCGATCCACCACCTGTAATTAAAACTTTTTTTCCTTGATAATTATACATTTTTACAAAGTCTATTTATAAAGATACACCTCTTCTCCAAAACATGAAATCATCTTGTCCTAAATCCATCGCTTTTGTATTAATTTTTCCTGAGGCAAGGTCAATTATATAATCCAAAATTTCTTCTCCCATCATTTCAATTGATTTTTCACCTTCAATTATTGGTCCGCAGTTGATATCAATTATTTCAGGAAGTTTTTGTGCTAATTTAGAATTTGTGGATAATTTAACCATTGGGGAAATTGGATTTCCTGTTGGAGTACCTAATCCAGTAGTAAATAATTGAATGGTTGCTCCTGCTCCAGCCATTCCGGAGGTAGCAAGGACATCATTTCCTGGTGTACAAACCAAATTTAAACCTGTTTTGGTAGCGTATTTTCCGTATCCCAAGGCATCTACAAATGGAGAAGTACCAGCTTTTTTTGCTGCACCTGCAGATTTAATAGCGTCTGTAATTAAACCATCTTTTATATTCCCTGGTGATGGGTTCATATCAAAACCTGCGCCAACTGCTGCTGCTCTTTTTGCATATTCACGCATCATTTTCCCAAAATTATCTGCAATAATAGAATTTACACATCGATTTTGTATTTCCTGTTCCACCCCACATAATTCTGGAAATTCAGCAATCATAACCGTTCCTCCTAAAGCTACTACTAAATCTGCGGTATGTCCGATTGCTGGATTTGCAGAAATACCTGAAAATCCATCAGATCCCCCACATTTTACGCCTATCCTTAATTTTGATAAAGGGGCAGGTTTACGATTAATTTTATTGATTTCAATTAAACCTTCAAATGTTTTTAGGATAACCTCATTTAATAGTTTCTCAACACCTGAACCATTATCTTGTTGTTGTTCAAAAATATAAAGAGGTTTAGAGAAATTTGGATCCTTTTCTTTAAGTTTTTCCTTAAATACATCAATTTGAGAATGTTGACAACCTAGACTTAAAACCGTGACCCCTCCCACATTTGGATTGACGCAATATCCTGCTAGTAAATCACAAAGAATTAAAGAATCATCTTTATTTTCTCCACAACCGCTCTCATGAGTTAGGAATTTAATGCCATCTACATTCTGAAAAAGATCTGATTTTTGAATCAATTTTCCATCAGATTGATTGGAGCTTAAGCCTAAATTTTGATTATTAAGATATTGGTTTTTTAAACCTTCCACTTTTTCTAAATAAACATCCTTCTTTCTAAAACCTAATCCATCAAGAAGTGCATTCTTTAGGATTTCAATATTTCTATTTTCGCAAAAAACTAACGGAATTACCAACCAATAGTTTTCCGTGCCAACTTGTCCATCTGCCCTATGATATCCTAAAAATTCCTTATTTTCATATTTTGAAATATTAGGAGCTTGCCATTCGTATTCTTTTTGTTTTCCAATAAAATCTTGCGAGGCATGGTGTAAATTGAATGTATGAATTAATCCTCCTTTTGGAATATCTTGAGAGGCATGACCCACTAAAACACCATACATAATGGCCTTTTCTCCTTTTGCAATCGATTCAGTAGTAAATTTATGTTTTGCATTGATATCATCCACCAATTCAAATTCCTCTCCATTCACTTGAACTTTTTCACCCTTTTTTAAATCAACTAGAGCGACAATTAGGTTATCCTCCTGATTAAGTTTTAAATACTTATTTTTCATTTATTTAAATCAAATATTTTTTTTGTTAAAACCCATTTTTCATCTTTTTCAGCCCCTGGAATAGAATCTTGAAATTTCCACATCAATTTTTCCCATTCTTGAACAAAAGGATTCACTTTATCCATTTGGCCTTTATTTTCAAAACTAAAATTATCATCTGTTTCTATATTCATGACCAATCTGTTTGAAAAACGACTGATTTCCATAGATTTAATACCTGAGTTTCGAATACTTTTTTCTATCTCAATTGGAATAGACTCATGGTATTTTTCATACTCTTTAATTAGAGCTTCATCTGGTTTTAAATCTAAAATTAAAGTAAATTTTTTCATTCTTCTTTAAGTTTTGAACCTGAAAAACCATAATAAATTATAAAGATAAAGCAAATTAAGGGTACCATTAAGGCTGCTTGTGTACTAATTTTAAATAAGGATGCTGTAATTGGTGGAATTACGGATCCACCAACTATAGACATAATAATCAAAGATGAAGCTAGTTTAGAACCATCACCTAAATTTTTACAAGATAAGGCGAAGATGGTAGGAAACATGATGGATTGGAAGAAATAAATGATTACCAATCCAAATAGTGCAATAAATCCGCCAGAGAAAATGGTAAGTAAAACAGAAAAACTCGCTCCCAAAGCAAAAAATCCTAAGATTTTATTAGGAGAAAATTTATTCATTAAAAAAGTCCCAACGAATCGTCCAACCATGAATAAAATAAAAGCAAAGGATGCATGAAAGGATGCAATTTGAATATCCGACATATTATCAGTAATTCGATAAATCGAATTGACAATTGAGAAATTTGCCTTTCTGGCAATATCGAGTTTAATATCTATGAAATTTCCCCATAACGAAACCTGTGCGCCAATATTTAGAAATTGGGCTAATATACCTAGACTTAAATGTTTGTTTTTTAGCAAAGATAAAAAAGGAATAGATTTTTCATCTTTATTAGATTTTGATTTTAACTCTGGCATTTTAGTTATAAAAAATAAAAAGGCAATGATTAAAACTAAGATACCAATAAAGAGATAAGGAGCCTGAACGGATTCAGCAGAGGCAATTCGAATAGATTCTGCCTCATTAGAGGACATTTTACTTAGCATATCCTCCGTATATTCAGTTTGTGAAAAAATAAATAAGCCGCCAATTACCGGACCTAGGATAGTTGATAAACCATTGAAGGATTGGGCCAAATTTATTCTAAATTCTCCTTTTTTAGGATCACCTAAGACTGTAACATATAAATTAGCTGCGGTTTCCAAAAAAGCTAAACCTGATGCAATTAAATATAAAGCAATAAGAAAAAAGCTGAATTCTCTTATATTGGAAGCTGGATAAAATAAAAAGGCTCCTGCTGCATATAGTATTAGCCCCATTATAATTCCCACTTTATAGCCATATTTTCGCATAATTAAACCTGCAGGGAGGGCTATGGTAAAATACCCTAAATAAAAAGCTGTTTCAACAAAATTTGCCTGCCATCTTTCCAAATGTAAGGCTATCTGAAATTGCTTCACCAATGTTCCATTTAAACTATTGGCCAATCCCCATAGAAAAAATAAGGTTGTTACAAGAATGAACGGTAAAAGATAAATGTTTTTTTCGGACTTATTTTCCTCGATAAGATCAGAATTGGAATTCATTAATGCCATAGTATAATTGAAAGATTTAGATTATTTAAATTTACTATAATTTAGGAAAATATTGTAAATTGAAAAATAAACTTTAAGCCTTTATGAAATATTTTTTGCACTCAATATTATTTCTCTTTATTTCCAATTATTTATTTTCACAAATTCAACCTTTAGGTCCTCTTCCATCAAAGAAGCAATTAGAATGGCAGAAATTAGAATATTATGGTTTTCTTCATTTCAATATGAATACGTTTACCAATGTGGAATGGGGAGAAGGAAAAGAATCACCTGAGAATTTTAATCCTACAAATTTAGATTGTAATCAATGGGCTAGAATAGCCAAAGCCTCTGGTATGACTGGACTTATCTTAACTGTAAAACATCATGACGGTTTTGCTTTATATCCCTCAAAATATACAGAACATAATATTTCTAAATCTCCTTATAAAAATGGAAAGGGAGATATTGTAAAGGAATTAGCAGAAGCTTGCAGGAAATATGATTTAAAATTTGGCATCTATTTATCACCTTGGGATAGATATCACCCTGATTATGGTACGGAAAAATACAATCAAGTATTTGTGAATATGCAAAAAGAATTGCTTACGCAGTACGGGGAAGTATTCGAATTTTGGTATGATGGAGCAAATGGAGAAGGACCTAATGGTAAGAAACAAATTTATGACTGGCCTTTATTCAATGGTACTGCAGAAAAATTAATGCCCAATATTATCCAATTCTCAGATGGAGGACCTGATATCCGATGGGTTGGAAATGAAAAAGGATATGCATATGATGAAACCTGGAGTATATTAGAAAGAAAAATTGTTTATCCTGGAATGCCAGATTTTCATACAAAATATAAAAATGGAGATCCTAATGCAAATGATTGGGTACCAGTAGAAGTTGATGTAAGTATTCGTCCAGGTTGGTATTATCATCCAGAAGAAGATGATAAAGTGAAAAGTCCTGAAAAATTAATGGATATTTATCTTAATTCTGTAGGAAGAAATGGCAATTTACTTTTAAATATTCCTGTAGATAGAAGAGGTTTATTTCATCCAAACGACTCAGCTGCTCTAATGGATTTTGCAAAATTGAGAAAAAAATATTTTGTTAACCTGTTGAATTTCAATGATTTTAATATAAATGTTTCAAGTGAAATGAAAGATTATCCAAAACTATTTTTAACGGATAATTTTAATGATTCCTTTTGGGCACCCAGTAAATCAAATAGTATTCCTAATTTGAATATTGAATTTATTGATGCAATTGAAGCCAATGCTATTTTAATTCAAGAGCCAATATTCATGGGACAAAGAATAAAGCAATTTGAACTGATTATACATTATGCTGATGGGAATTCTGAAAAAGTAGAAGGAAAAACAATTGGAAATAAACGAATCCAAGAATTTAAAAAAGGAATGGTAAAAAATATTGAAATTATCATTAATGATTCACGCGATGTACCATTAATTTCAAATTTAGAGGTTTATAATTTCTAATTATTTATTCGGTTATTTGATATCTTACGGCTTTTCCCGAAAGAATAAAACCTGTAGAATTTGCAGATGTAAAGGTGGAATATTTAACATCTACAAGAGCATTTCCTCCAAGATTCAAGGTTTTTTCAATTAATTGTTGAAGTAATTCCCTTTTCATTTTTTCCGAATTACCTGTTATAAGCATTCTTCCAGAACTTAATTCTTCTTGGGTAAGCGGACGATCTCCGCTGATTGAAATTTCTTTGACTAATTCATAACCCATTGGTGGTTTATTGTCATCATTTTCAAAAAATACATCAATATTATACTTTTCAGGAAATTCAAACCCAATTCCTGATTTTTTATCTATACCGCCAGTTTTATAATCGGTTGCATAATATTGGGACTTAGAAAATTTTACTCCACAAGAATTTAAACTAAAAAATATAATTAGGGTTAAAAGTACAACAAAGGTTTTTTTAATCATGATTGAAAAATTTTTTCCTCAGAAATCACTTTTTGAAGTTTATTACCTAATTCTTCAGAAGCTTCCATTAATGGTAAACGCGTAGTGGGGTTCATTTTATTTAAAATTGAACAGATTTTTTTCACACCTACAGGATTTCCCTCTTCATATAATAATGGATCAATAGCCAAAAATGAACCTAAATCCTTTTGAGTTGCAGCAAAATTACCCTCTAAAGCATTGTGAATTAGCTTAGAAAATTGATTTGGAAAGGCATTTGCCACCACCGACATCACTCCTACTCCACCAATAGAAATAATTGGAATGGCCTGTACATCATCACCAGAAATCAATAAGAAATCATCTTCTTTACCTTTTACAATTTCAATGCATTGTTCAATAATACAAGATGCTTCTTTTATACCGATGATATTTGGATGTTTAGCAAGAGTTAATACAGTTTTAGGTAAAATATTAATTCCTGTTCTACCAGGAATATTATATAGGATAACAGGAACCGGACATTTGTCGGCTATGGCTGTATAATGAGCAATTACCCCTCTAGAGGAAGGTTTATTGTAATATGGACAAACCGAAAGAATTGCATCTATTCCAGTAAAATCCGTATTTTCAATTTGTTTTAAAACTGCTTCTGTATTATTTCCTCCCAAGCCGAAAACGATAGGAAGATTTCTATAGTTAGCTTCTTGAATGGTTTTAAGAATTTGTTTTTTCTCCTCTGCACTTGTAGTAGCAGATTCACCAGTAGTACCTTGAACCACTAAATAATCTACACCCCCATCTGATACATCTTTGATCAATCTTTTTAATCCATCATAATCGATAGACCCATCTAAGTTCATGGGTGTTACTAAAGCTGGTGCTACTCCTGTGAATTTTTCTTTATATGTACTCATATTTATTTTAGAAGTTGTATAAACTCCTCTTCATCAATTATTTTAATTCCTAATTTTTCTGCTTTTTCTAATTTTGAAGGACCCATATTGTTTCCTGCTACTAGGTAATTAAGCTTTGCAGATATGGAAGAAACTACTTTTCCTCCATGTGCAACAATTTTTGCTTTCAGCTCATCCCTTTCGAAATTTTCAAAAACACCCGAAATTACAAAACTTTTTCCTTCCAATTGGTTTCCCTCCAAAACTATTTCTTTTTTTTCTTCAAAAAAGTTTAAACCAGCAACTTTTAAACGTTCAATTATTACCCTATTCTCTTCTATTAAAAAATAGTTTTGTAAACTTATAGCAATTCTTTCCCCAATTTCATGTACAGCAATTATTTCCTCAAAACTAGCTTTTTGCAATTCTTCAATGGAATGAAAAACATCCGTTAGTTTTTGAGCAATTGTTTCTCCCACATGCCGAATCCCCAAGCCAAATAAAACCTTTTTATAAGGCATTTCCTTCGACTTTTCTATTCCTTTCAATAGGTTTTGGATTGATTTTTGTTGCCAACCCTCTAAACCAATAAAATCTTCCACCTTTAAATCATAGATATCAGCAATATTTTTCACTAAACCCTTTTCAAATAATAATTCTATCGTTTCTGATCCAATACTGTCTATATCCATAGCTTTCCTAGAAACAAAATGTTCAATTTTACCTTTAATTTGGGGGGGACAAGCAAGGTCATTGGGACAATAATGGTTTGCTTCTCCTTCAATTCTGATAAGTTTTGAATTACATTCTGGACAATTTTCAGGAAATTCAAATGGTTGTGAATTTTCTTTTCTCTGACTTAAATCAACTGAGGTTATTTTTGGAATTATTTCTCCTCCTTTTTCTACGAAAACATAATCTCCTTCATGCAGGTCCAATCTTTGCATTTCATTATAATTATGTACCGAAGCTCTTTTTACCATGGTTCCAGCTAAATAAACAGGCTCTAAATTCGCAACAGGAGTAATATTTCCGGTTCTTCCAACTTGATAGGTTATAGAAATAATCGCAGTTTTGGCAATTTCAGAAGGATATTTAAAAGCAATGGCCCAACGAGGACTCTTAGCTGTAAAACCTAAAATTTCTTGTTGTTTGAAATTGTTGACCTTTATTACAATTCCATCTGTATTGAGTGGTAATTCATTTCTTTTTTCCCGCCAAAATTCAATATAATCTTTTACCTCCTGAATATTTTTACATAGTTTCCAAGTTTGAGAAACAGGGAAAAGTTCTTCTTGTAAATAGGTCAAACTTTCAGAATGTGAATTAAATTCATTGCCCTTTGAAAGGTAAGAATAAATATATACAGCCATATTCCTTCTTGCTACCTCGGCAGAATTTTGCATTTTAAAAGTTCCTGAAGCAGCATTTCTTGGATTGGCCATTAAAGGTTCACCTTTTGCCTCCTTCTCGGCATTTATTTTTTCAAATGACTCTAAAGGCATATATCCCTCTCCTCTTACCTCAAAACTCTCTGGAAACCTAGATCCTTTAATTCTCAAGGGAATATCCTTGATTGTTTTAATATTATCTGTTATATCGTCACCTCTTGTTCCATCTCCTCTTGTTACACCTTTAATTAATAATCCATTTTCATACCAAAAGGATAAAGCTACTCCATCAAACTTTAATTCACATACATATTCATAATCTCCACCATCTAAACCTTTGCGTATACGCTCATCAAAATCCTCTAATTCTTGATCATTATAGGTATTACTTAAGGAAAGCATTCTATATTGATGAACAACTGTATCAAACTCTTTATTGATTTTCCCTCCAACTCTTTGTGTAGGACTATCCGGTTTGGCAAAAAGGGGGTATTGTTCCTCTAAAAGGATTAATTCTTGTAATAATTTATCAAATTCCTCATCACTAATGATAGAAGTGTTTTTTTGATAATATTGATCATTATAATAATTAATTTTATCAATTAATTCATCTATTCTTTTAGCTATGTCCATTCCTTTAAATTTTATATTAAAGTTAATTCAATTTTTCTTAATTTAGTAGTATGAAAAATATAATAATCGCTCCATCTGTTCTGGCTTCTGATTTCCTAAATTTAGGAAGAGATATTCAAATGTTAAATGAATCTTCCGCAGAATGGATTCATATTGATGTTATGGATGGCCGATTTGTACCAAATATTTCGTTTGGAATGCCTATTCTTGAGGCTATCAATAAAGCTACTGATAAATTTTTGGATGTTCATTTAATGATAGTTGAACCTGAAAAATATTTTTCAGACTTTGCTAATTCTGGAGCGAATCTTATTTCTTTTCATTATGAAGCAAGTGTTCATCACCATAGGGCAATTCAAGAAATAAAATCATTGGGTTGTAAAGCAGGAATCGTCTTAAATCCATCCACTCCAGTAAGTGTATTAGAGGATATAATAGAAGATTTAGATTTGGTATTGTTAATGTCTGTTAATCCAGGATTTGGAGGTCAGGTTTTTATAGAAAATACTTACAAAAAAATAAAAGATTTGGTTAAATTAATCAAATCAAAAGGTTTAGAAAATATAAGAATAGAAATTGATGGAGGAGTAAATGATAAAAATTCAAAGAAATTAATTGAAGCAGGTGCTGATACACTAGTTGCAGGTTCTTTTGTATTCAAATCAGAAAATCCAATTAAAACTATTGAGAAATTATTAAATTATGATTAAAATAAAGGTATTTTATATTAATCTTTTAATTTTTGGAATTATACATTTTACTTATTCGCAAAATACTCATTGGGCTAATAAGGTTGAAGCTTTTTCTTCAGAACCCAATATTCGATTGTTAGGTAAAGAGGGACATGCCGTTCAGGTTCTCGGGAAACCTTCAAAATATCCAATAATGGATTCCACAAGTGCTGCATGGCGTCCTTATTCCCCTAATTCTAAGGAAGAATATATTATCGTCAGTTTTGACACGATTATGGCAATCCGACAAATTGCGATATTCGAAAATTATAATGCAGGTACTATTTCTGAAATTTATGGTTTAGACTTTGACAATAATTTAAAATTATTGAAAAGAATGCCAAGAAATTATAATAATAAAAATTCATTCGTAACGAATATTACATTAGATAATATTACTTCATTCAATATTAAGTCTTTAAAAATCGTTTTCGATCCTTCTCGTAATATCAATGGGGCCTTTCAAATTGATGCAATTGGAATTTCCCAGTCGTCCAAACCTATTCAGGATGAATTAATATTACCCTCTGATCCTAATGCGAAATTTTACAGGGAAAGGTTAGGGAATGATATAAATTCACCTACCCAAGAACTTGCACCAATTGTCAGTCCAGACGATAAAATTCTTTATTTTACCCGATGGAAGCATCCTAAAAATATCGGGGAACAAAAAAACCAAAATATTTGGTATTCCTTAAAAGATGCCGAGGGGAATTGGGATAAACCTCAGTTATTCCCCGCTCCTATTAATAATGAATATGATAATTCTATTTGTTCTATAACAGCAGATGGAAAAACAATTTTATTGAATAATATATATCAAAAGGATGGTTCAATGGATATTGGAGTGTCCAAATCCTTTCGATTGAGAACAGGAGGTTGGAGTATACCTCAAACCATAAAAATTGAAGGATTTCATAATAAGTCCAAATTTTCTGAATATGCTATTTCTCCTGATGGGAAAATAATCATCTTTGCTGCGGAAATGAATGATAGTTGGGGAGGAAAAGATCTGTACGTAACATTTGAAAAGGAAAATAATGTCTGGAGCCAACCGGTAAATTTAGGTCCCAATATCAATTCTGGAGAAGATGAAAGTACACCTTTTATTGCTCCAGACGGGATAACCTTATATTTTTCATCTTCGGGTAGAATAGGTTATGGCTCCAATGATATTTATTTAACAAGAAGATTATCTAGTAATTGGTTAAGTTGGTCTGAACCTGAAAATTTAGGTCCTATCGTAAATACACCTTATTGGGATGGTTATTTTTCCCTTTCAGCAAAAGGTGATTTTGCATATTTTAGTTCTTCCATGAATTCTTTGGGGAAAGAAGATATTTTCAGATTAAGATTACCAGATAAAATTAAGCCAGAATTACTTATTAAGTTTGAAATGAATGTTTTAAATGAAGAATCTAAAGAAAAAATACCGGCTAAAATTTTATTTCGTACTTTAGATAATAAGGACACGATTAATTATCAATATGACCCATATTTGGGATCCATTAATTTTATGTGGGCAGCTAAAAAACCATTCGAAATTATTATTCATAAGAAAAATTATATCCCTTTTCGTAAATATTTTAATTTCACCAATCTAAAAGAATATGAAGAGATAACTGAAAATATTCTTTTAAAGGAATTAAAATTAAAGGAGAAATTTATTTTAAACGATATAAATTTTGAAAAAGGAAAATCAGATTTATTGCCAGATTCTTTTTCAAATTTAGACTTGGTAGTGGATATACTTACACAAAATACTTATTTAAATATCCTAATTGAAGGTCATACGGATAACCAAGGAGATTGGAATGAAAATATGAAATTATCGAATGATAGAGTAAAATCAGTTGCGGATTATTTAATTATGAAGGGAATTGAACCCAATAGAATCAATACCAAAGGTTGGGGCTCTAATAAGCCAATAAGGAATAATATGACGGAGGAATTACGGAAAATTAACAGAAGGGTTGAATTTACCCTACTAGCTCCTGAGGAATAAAAAAAGTGAAGAAAAAATTTCTTCACTTTTAAAATATTCAATCAAAATTACAATAAACAATTTAATTGCATCAATATTACAAATTAATATCCATTGATTGAATTTATATTTTTTATATCCATATAAATTTTAATTATATCGACTCAAGTTCCCTTGGTTTAACCTTTTTCAAATTATTCATCGCAAATAAACTGATTATAAATAGAATAATTAGGAAAATTAATCCATTACGCATATTTCCTGTAAATTGAATAATTATTCCAAAAACAGTTGTTCCAATGAAAGTAGATGTTCTATCAATTACGTCGTAAAAACTAAAAAAAGAAGCAGTATCTTTTTCCTCCTGTGGAAATAACTTTGCGTAGGTTGATCTACTATTTGCCTGGATACCTCCCATTACAAAGCCAATTAAGGAGGCTAATATCATAAAATTTAATTTGTCGTATACGAAATAACCATAACTGCAAACTATTATCCAAAATGAAATTATATACATGATGGATTTTACGTTTCCATATTTTTTTGAAATATAAGCACAGGTATAAGCGCCTGGAATTGCTACTAATTGAATCAATAATATAGTAATAATTAAAGCATCTGATTCCAATTTCAATTCTACTGAGCCAAATAATGCCCCTAAATACATAACAGTTTGTGCTGCCATATTATAAAAGAAGAATGAAAGCAGGAATCTTTTAATAGTTTGATTTTTTTTGATTCGAATAAAGATGTGTTTTAATTCTTTATAACCTTGCAAAAAAGTAGAGTCATTGCCAGAATTTTTTATTTTTGATTGGGGTAAATTGATAATTGCTGGTATGGAAAATAAAAACCACCAGATACCTACAGAAAAAAAAGAAATTCTACTAGCCTCTTCCCCACTAATATTTCCATACCATTCAGGAAAAGAAAACATGGATAAATTAAAAATCAATAAAATTACAGAGCCTATATATCCTAGAGAAAAACCTTTGGCCGAAATCATATCATATTTATCAGGACTGGCGATTTCTATTAAATAGGAATTATAAAAGACTAAAGAGCCCCCATAACCTAAAGTAGAAAATAGAAAGCCTACTATTCCAATCCAATATGCACCGATTTCAAAAAAATATAAACTCATGCAACTTGTTACACCGATAAGTACGAAAAAAACCATAAAAGTTTTTTTATTTCCTTTATAATCAGAAATTCCAGATAATAAGGGCATCAATAAGGCAAGAATAAAAAATGCCAATCCCAATGTATAGGAATAAAGTGCTGAGTTCGGGATTAATTTTCCAAATATGGGAATTAATTCTGGGTTAACGCTTCCCAATGCAATAGCTGCGATAGGATAATAGATTGGGAATATTGCAGAACCAATTGTTAAATTATACGAAGAATTAGCCCAATCAAACATAGCCCATGAATTGATGGTCTTTGAATTATTTAGTTCATTTTTCATTAAAATAGGTCTAGTTGTGAATTATTTTTTGGATTTTTAATCACAAATTCAATTCCATCATCCTCTTCCTCTTTTGATTGCTTTTCCTCTTTAATTTCTGGTGCTGGTACTTCAGCCTTTACTTCTTCCTCCTTTTTATCTTCTATCTCAACCTTAGTTTCTTCAATATTATCAGGGATAATTTCTTCTACTTCTTCTTCAATTTCTTCAATATTATCTGGAATAATTTCTTCTTTCTCTTCATCTGTTTCCTCAATTGAATCATTGATTTTATTTGGCTCTTCCTTATTCTCCTTTAATACCTTGGTATTAGGATAATCTTCCTCCCCGATAAACTTAAAATGCGCAGGTTTATTATAATTAAACTTATTTCCTAGAGCTTTCCACCCTCTTATATCTACTAATTCATTAATATCAATTAATTCCTCTTCAAATGCATTACCTTTTGGTTTATGTTTAAATTCAATTTTTGGTGCGAATAAATACGAACAAGCCAAAATCTCTGATGTCCTATGTTCTGGAATAAATGCAAATTTTTTATCAATCGTGCTGGTTTCAATTTTAAATCTTTTAATCATGTTTAATTTAGTGGTACCATCATAATAAATGGACGTTATTATCCCTTCCGGAAGATACTTTCCTAAAAACATGATTGAATCTTGTGCATATCGATTGGTCAATTCAAAATTTGTTAATTCATATTCACCTTTTTTATAAATTACTAAAATAGAATCATTTGGCTCAAAATTACCTATATAATCCCCATGCTCATCTCTATTTAATCGACCAATTGTTGGATCATACCAAATATCCACACCACCTAATGTAGAAACTCCAGCAGATTTCATGACAATTTTTCTAACGGGATATTTTGTCAATAAATTCCCAAGTGAATCACGGCCCTTTATCGCCAATTCGGAAAAGTCATATTCAAATTGCTTGTTTTTTGCCTTACAGGACGCTGTAAGATTTATTTGAATAATTTCAGCCTCCCCATTTTCATTGGCTGAAAAATAGGTGATCTTGGATTTATTATTATTGGTGGAAATTCTATATTCTCTATCTCGGGTAATGGATGTTACCTTAAATCTTTTTACATAAGTATTTCCCTTAGATCCATCTAAATAAGCAACGTTATAGATTTTTCTGTCATCATTCTTTTTAAATACAGAACAATATAAAATATCTTTACCAACAAAGACCTTATCCTGAATTTTTGTAACTAAACATGTACCATCTTGTCTAAATACGATAATATCATCGATATCAGAACAATCCATTACATACTCATCTTTTTTCAAACCATAACCCACGAATCCATCTTCTCTATTGACATATAGTTTTTGGTTAGCTGCAGCTACAATATTGGCAGAAATTGTGTTAAAATTCTGAATTTCAGATTTCCTTTCCTTACCTTTTCCGTATTTTTCCAATAAGTTTTGGAAGAATTTAATAGCATATTCGATTAGGTTAGCCAAATTATATTCAACTTCAGCTAATTCTTCCTCCAAACGTTTCATAGCTTCATCAGCTTTAAATGAATCATATTTGGATATTCTTTTAATTCGAATTTCTAATAATCTTAAAATATCCTCTTCTAGAATTTCTCTATAAAAATCTTTTTTGAAGGGTTCTAAACCTTTATCAACCGTTTCAATTACTAATTCAAAGGTTTCGCATTCTTCAATATTTCTATAAATTCTATTTTCTATGAATATTTTCTCCAATGAAGAAAATAATAATTTCTCCATTAATTCACCTTTCCGAATTTCTAATTCCCTTCTTAATAAATCTACTGTTTGGTCTGTATTTTTTTTCAAAATTTGACTCACTCCCATGAATCTAGGCTTCTCATCAATGATGACGCAAGCATTTGGTGAAATGGACACCTCACAATCAGTAAAAGCATATAAGGCATCAATCGTCACATCAGGTGACATCCCCGGAGCCAATTGAATTAAAATTTCTACATCCTTTGCCGTATTATCAATTACCTTTTTAATTTTAATTTTTCCTGAATCATTCGATTTAATGATTGATTCAATTAAAGAAGAGGTAGTTGTACCAAAAGGAATATCCTTAATTATTAGGGTTTTCTTGTCTAATTCCTCAATTTTTGCTCTTACCCGGATCTTTCCTCCTCTTAAACCATCATTATAATTGGAAACATCCAACATACCTCCCGTTTGAAAATCAGGAAATAATTCAAATTTCTTCCCTTTTAAATAATCAATGGAGGCTAATATTAATTCACAGAAATTATGGGGTAAAATTTTAGTTGCTAGACCAACAGCAATTCCTTCAACACCTTGTGCTAATAATAATGGAAACTTTACCGGTAAGGTAATTGGTTCTTTTTTTCTCCCATCATAGGATAATTGCCATTCAGTTGTTTGCGGATTGAATAAAACATCCTTCCCAAATTTGGATAACCTTACCTCTATATATCTAGCTGCTGCAGCGGAATCACCCGTACGAATATCCCCCCAGTTACCCTGACAATCAAATAATAAATCTTTTTGGCCAATATTAACAATTGCATCGTATATCGATGCATCTCCGTGTGGATGATATTGCATGGTTTGTCCAATTACATTGGCAACCTTATTAAATCTACCATCATCCATTTCATTTAAAGCATGTAAAATTCTTCTTTGTACAGGCTTTAAACCATCCTCATTTGCTGGTACGGCTCTTTCTAAAATTACATAGGAAGCGTATTCTAAAAACCAATTTTCATACATCCCTGCAAGCGCAATTGAATCTTGTAATTGCTCTTTGCCTTCTTCTTGGCCCTCATTTAATTCTTCAATATTTTCTTCCATTTAAATCTATCTTTCTATTTTAGATTAAATAATTTAATTAAAATCAAAGCAGTTGCACCCCAAATCTTATTATTATCGATTAAAAAATAAGGTGAGTCAAACTTCCTGCCATGATACATTAATTCTTGCTTAAATAAGTTATTTGAATTGTAAAAATCCCTAATGGGAATTTCAATTAAACAATTTACTTCTTTTTCATTTAATTTAAAAGTAGGTTTAGTATATAATTCAACATGATAACAAGATATGATGAATTTAGAAACATCTACCCATTGTTCGTGGAAGAAATTTAAATCCATATCCATAAGGTCTACCCCTACCTCTTCCCAAACTTCACGTTTTGCTGTATATTCTAAATCGATATCACCTTCATCCCATTTTCCTCCTGGTAATGCAAATTGACCACTATGATTCCCTTCGTATTCATTTCTTTTAATTATAGCAATATGTTTTTCTCCCTCAATTGGGTATTCTAATACAACCACACCAGCTTTTCTAAAAGCATTTTTTAATTTTACTTCCTCAATAATCTTTTCATTATACTTGAATAGATATTCCATATTGGTTTTATAAATTTTTACAAATAGCTTGGGCTACAGCAATTCCATCTAATGCTGCAGACATAATTCCTCCAGCATAACCTGCTCCTTCCCCACAGGGGTATAATCCCTTTATTTCTGGATGCATAAAACTGTCATTGTCCCTCGGTATTTTTACAGGAGAAGATGTTCGGCTTTCAAGTCCAATAATTTGACTAATATTTGTTCCAAAGCCTCTTAGTTTTCCATTAAATTGATATAATCCATCGGATAATGGCATAGAAATATTTTCAGGTAATAATTCTCTAAATTCACCCTGAAACAAACCAGGCACATAGGAAGTCTCTAGTAATTCATTACTTATTTTAGATCGAATAAAATCTCCCGTTAATTGTCCCATTGCCCTTTGGGTTCCACCACTTAATTCATGTGCTTTTTTTTCTAAACTTTCCTGATAATACATTCCCTTTAATGCACCAAAATCATTGAATTCAAGAAAATCTTCCTCATCAACTGCCACTACCATTCCGGAATTAGCATATTTTGAGTCTCTCCTACTTGGAGACATTCCATTAACAACTACTTCATTTTGAGAAGTTGCTGAAGGAACTATAAAACCTCCAGGACACATACAAAATGAAAAGACACCTTTCTTTTTATTCTTATATAAAGATTGGGTTACTAAACTAAAACTTGCTGCAGGTAGATATTCAGGCCTTTTTTTAATTTTATATTGTGCTTGATCGATAAAATTTTGTTGCATTTCAATTCTAACTCCAATTGCAAATGGCTTCGTTTCAATTTTAATAGATTTTTTGTCCAACAATTTGAATATATCCCTTGCAGAATGTCCTGTTGCCAATATTAGCCTATCCCCCTCAAAAACCTTGCCAGATTCAGTTTTAATTCCCTTTATTCGATTATTATCCAAATCAAAATCAATCAATCTTTCATTAAAATAAATTTCTCCACCTGATTGAATAATATAATTCCTGATGGATTCAATAATTCCTGGCAATTTATTCGTGCCAATATGTGGATGTGCCTCAAATAAAATATCAGGATTGGCGCCGTGTCCTACCAATGTATTTAATACATTTCTAATATCCCCTTTTTTCTTGGATCTAGTATATAATTTTCCATCTGAATAAGTTCCTGCTCCCCCTTCTCCAAAACAATAATTACTATTTGAATCTACTATATTAAAACGATTGATAGCAGCTAAATCTCTTCTTCTTGCTCTAACATCCTTTCCCCTCTCAATAATTATAGGTTTAATGCCATTTTTTATTAATTCCAATGCTGAAAATAATCCAGCTGGCCCTGCACCTATTATTAAAACCTTATTTTTCGATTTAGATACCTCGTATTCTATTAATTCAACTTCTTTTGAAAAACTATAATCTTTAGGATAAAAACCGAATTTTAAATTGAATTTAATTTTTCCACCTCTTGCATCTATGGATTTACGTTCTAACCGATAATTTGAATTATCCATTAAATCTTTTCCTACCTTTTTCAACAAAAAGGATTCTAATTCAGTTAATGAAGTAAAAATTTCCGGAGAAACAATAAATTCTCTAAATTCAACCATAATTTAATTTTCTGCAATTTACAAAAGAAATGAACAAGCTAGGTCAAGAAACGAGTCCTTATTTATTACAACATAAAAATAATCCTGTAGATTGGTATCCTTGGAATGAAGAGGCTTTGAATTTAGCTCAAAAACTTAACAAACCTATTATTTTAAGTATTGGATATTCTGCTTGTCATTGGTGCCATGTAATGGAAAAAGAATGTTTTGAAGATAATTCTGTAGCAGATTTAATGAATATGGAATTTATCAATATTAAGGTAGATCGAGAAGAAAGACCTGATATTGATATGATTTATATGGAATCAATCCATATGATGGGTTTGCAAGGTGGATGGCCATTAAATGTATTTCTATTACCAAATCAAAAACCTTTTTATGGAGGAACCTATTTTCCAAAAGGAAAATGGATTCAATTATTAGAATCTATAGCAAATGCTTTTAAAAATCATTATCCAGAATTAGAAAAATCTGCAAATAATTTCTCTGAAGCATTAAATAAAGAATTAGTTGGATCTGATTCTGAAATTTTTACCACTTCTTTTGAAAAAATTTGGGAAAAAATGCGAACCGGATTTGATCCAAAATATGGAGGACTTAATAAAGCGCCTAAATTTCCTATGCCCTCATTAGGAATATTTTTGGAATCCTTGCCTCATCAATTAAATGAATCAAAAGAAATTCATCATATTTCTGATTTGCAATTAAAAAGAATGGCAATGGGTGGTATTTTTGATCAAGTAGAAGGTGGCTTTGCCCGTTATTCTGTGGATTCAGAATGGTTTGCTCCCCATTTTGAGAAAATGCTTTATGACAATGGTCAATTATTGCATTATTATGCCTTAGCATTTAAAAGAACTCATTCCCCACTTTATTTAGAAGTAATTAAACAAACAATTGAATTTTTAGAAAAATCATTAAAAGCCCCGAATGGCTTATTTTATTCTGCTCTTGATGCAGATTCTGAAGGAGAGGAAGGAAAGTATTATACGATAAATTTTGAGGAATTAAATGAATTATTACCCTATGAAAATAATATTGAATTTTACGATGCATATAGTTTAAAACTAGAGGGCAATTGGGAGGGAAATCGTAATATATTCTATAAAACCCATGAATTCCTTAACAAATCCTTTGAAAAACATTTAAATATTATTTTAGATTTAAGGAAAAAATCGATTTCTCCTGGCTTAGATAATAAAATGTTAAGTTCTTGGAATTCAATGGTTTGTATAGGTATGATTCAAGTAGATTCGATATTAATAAAGGAAACAATTCACCCCAAGGTATTAGAACTGTATTCTTCGATTAAAAAAGAATTAATCCAAGGCTCTATAATTTTACATCAATTTTCTAATTCAGAAAAAATTATAGAAGGTTTCTTGGATGATTATGCCTGGTGGGCCTATGTTAATCTGGAAATGTATTTAAAATACGATGAGATTGAATATCTAAATCAGTTTGATTTTTGGATAGGTCAAATTATTTCCAAATTCAAACCTCAAAAAAGTAATAGCCCTTATTTTCTTTATTCCAATATTCATTCAAATCAATTAATAGCAAATCAAAGAGAATTGGTAGATTCTGTAATTCCTTCTTCCAATTCCCTTTTATGTCATTTATTATTTTGGCATGGAACACTTTTAGAAGAAACAGATTCTACCCTATCTGCTTTTAAGATGATTCAAGCCATTGAAGATGATTTAAAAAAGAATCCTTCTTATTTCTCTAATTGGTTGAGAGTTGCCTCCGAATGGTTATGGTATCCAAAAGTAATTATTAAATATAATTCAGAGCTATATTCGAAAAAACAATTATTAAAGGAAGAATGGCCAATAGATGAAACTCAAATTATTTTTACAGGAACGAATAGTTTGAAAGATTATTCATTTCAAGTTTGCTTAGGAAATCAATGCCTAAATCTTACAAAATCAATCCAGGAACTAAAAAAACAATTAAATGATTTTATTTAATTCTATCCGGATTTTCATTTACAAAGGCACCCCATCCTTTTTTTGTCCCCTTGATCGTTGATTGAACTGAATTGCCATGAAAATGATGACAAATTGCGATCCCTAAGGCATCGGTTGCATCTAATAAGGCATTGTCAATTTTAATATTACCAATTACTTCAACCATTTTTGCAACTTGTTCTT
>CAZVFE010000023.1:0-24507 GCA_964626405.1 uncultured Cytophagales bacterium
CAATCTCTTACCTTAAATTCCTTAGCTTTAATATTGGAAGCCCCGGAGCAGTCAATATTGAATTTATAGGCGGATCCAGATATTTTGACATTAGAAGCTCCGGAGGCATCCAAATTAAATTTATTTACCTCCAAATTATTTACTAAAACTTGAGAGGCGCCACTTGCCTCTAAATTCATAAAATCTTGATTATTAAATCCAAAAATCTCAGCTTTTACTGCCCCAGAAATTTCAGCATTTTTTAATTCAGGCAAACCAATATTAATCACTACTTTCTCCCTATTTCCCCTATTAAACCAATTCCAATTGGATTTTCTTCCATCTTCTAAAACCAAAATATTTCCTTTTAAATATATTTTAACATAGGGTAAATCTTCTGAATTAGCGATAGCAGCAACTGAAAAATCAGATTTTTTATGGATATGAACCTCAAAGGCATATCCAGCCTCTATTGAGTCAAAATCTTTTAAATTAAATTCTTTTTTAGATTGTCCAAATGCGACAATTGAAACTAAAATGGCAATTAATAGACTCGTAAACTTTTTCATTTTTTTGATAATTTATTTATACTTATTAGGTAATGGTCATTATAAAATAAGATGCAATATTTAGTTAAAAGGTTGCTTTTCCCACTTTAATCATTCATCTCTGAATCAAAATCCATATCATTATGAAAATCTTCATCCTCAAAGCCCTCATTTCGATTATTTTGTGGATAATTCACACATTCAATTTTACCTTTTTCATTTACGGTAAATAAAGCCTTTGAAAGGTCTAAGCGCGATAAACCATGAACTACATTTTCAATCTTATAACCAAAAGGTTTATTTATTTTGAAAAAGGCACCTTCTGGTATCATGATTTTCACTTTAAGATTCTGTGCTCTAAATGACTTTATTCCTATATCAAATTTCCTTGGAAAATTATACAAACTATCCTGAATATTCACTACATAATTGATAGATTCGGAGGCTTTATCAGCATCTTGATAAGTCTTTCCTCTTGCAGAGGCATATTCCAAAATCTGAATTTTATCCCCCCTATATCCTTCTAAACGAATGCTTGGACTAAATATTTCATCACTATATTGGAATTCATCATTATCTTCAGAATAGTTAAATAAGGATAATTTTTCTACTAAATTCCCCTTTGTTTTAATATGAACTTGACTTTCCATATTAAAAACAGGAACCTTATCATTTATCGCATATTCGTTAAATTCATTAAAGGAAGATCTTTCTTTAAAATTCCCCGCATAACGCGAACCAAAAAAGAAGAGCCCTGCAATTCCTGCAAAAAAGACAAACATGGAAACCAAAGAATAGGTCTTATTTGCTAATTTTTTATTGATTAATAAAGAAATACCTCCAATTAAAAAACTTAGGGAAATTGGAACAAAAACAGCTAAAATTATCCAAATCATCCACGAAGGAAACTCAGAAATCAATAAATTGGCAGAAAAATCTGAACCAAGATGTACGATTGAATCAATATTTTCCCAATTAGAAAAGCCAGAAAATGCAATTAAAAAGGTGGAAAAAATCAATAATAAACCTACTATGCTAAATATAAAACCAAAACCTATCTGAATAACCCAACGGATACTTTTTAAAATAGTGATTAGAAACTCAGAAATCGTTCTTACAACATTAAAAATTGCATCAGAAATTTTGGAAATTACCCCATCCCCTCCTATTGCTTCATAGTTTTTTTTTAAATTATTTTCAATATTTTCTAAGGTAATTGGCTCACCTCTCATTTGCATTTTATCCGTTGTAGATTCAGCATATGGAGTGACAATCAATACAATAAGATAAATCCATAAACCAAAGCCAAATGGAATTAATAATAATAAAGCAGCAATTCTTAGAATAGCTATATCCCAACCAGTATAGGCGGAAATTCCCGAAATTACCCCACCTATCACCTTATTCTCCCTATCCCTAAAAAATTTTTTTATTTTGGGCATTGGATTTACATTTACCTCCTCTGCAGGTACGGCAATCCAACAAATTATATAAGCCCAGAAAATGAAATTACCGATATGCATTAAAGGTAACAATCCTAAAAAGCCTAATAAAAATAAGATTCTTAAAATTGTTACATCAAAGGATAAATAATTAGCTAACCCAGCAATAACTCCACCTATTTTTTTATTACTACTATCCCGTCTGAATTTTCTATTATTTTCTGAATAGTCATTTTGACTCGACCCTTGATAATGGGATTGAGAATCTGCCTCTTGAGGAGTTTCAAATTCTTGAAAATCTGCTACAGTCCCCATAATGGAAATTACTTCCCTCACATTGTCCTGACTAATTGCCTCATTTTTAGATTTTTCCTTAATAGAAATAAATTTTTCAGCAATTCTGTATTCTATATCTTCAATAATTTCAAGGGACCCTTCCATTTTCGAGAAATAGGATTTTATAGAATTCAAATAACTTTCCAAATTCTTGTAGGCATCCTCTTCGATATAAAAAACCTGACCGGCGATTACGATTGATATGGTCTTTTTCATTTTAGTTAATTTTTCTTTTTTTGATGAATTTTTTTAACAGAATCCACTAGGTCAGACCAAGTGGCATCTAGCTCAGATAAGAATATTTCACCCTTAGGGGTAAGAGAAAAATATTTTCTTGGAGGACCAGAATTGGACTCCACCCATTTGTATTCCAAAAGTTCAGCATTTTTCAACCTTGTTAATAAGGGGTATAAAGTTCCTTCAACCACCATCATTTTGGCTGAGGTTAATTCTTCAATAAGATTCGAAGAATATGCCTCTCCTCTGGAAATAATGCGCAAAATACAGTATTCCAGGACACCCTTTCTCATCTGTATTTTTGTATTTTCTATTTCCATGGTATTATTGTTTACAGCACAAAGATATCAAATAGTACTATGCAATGCAAGGTACTTTATAAATTTTTTTTTGATTTATGGGAAAATGGTGATTATATTGTATGAATGTATGATTTATTAGTTTGAATGAAATCGGTATTTAGAGAAATAAGTCTTCCTAGTAGATTTTATAACCGTGAAACGCTATTGCAAATTGGTTTTATTGCAGTAAGTGTTTTTATGGCCACTTTTTCTTGGATTTTTACCGACAATTTAGTGTCAAAATTGGAGGAGAGAGAAAAGCAGCAAATAGAATTATATGCTGAGACGATTCGTTATGTAATGACGAGTGAAAATAGTCAGGATATAAATTTCTTTTTTGAGCGGATAAAAAAAATCAATGAAAACAATACGATTCCAGTGATTTGGCAGGATGCGAGTGGTCATTTGAATAGTAATAATATTGAAATTCCAGATAATTTAGCCTTTGTTGATAGGGAATTATTTTTACAAGAGCGATTGAAAGAAATAATTGCAGAGAAGAATGCTCCGATTGAAATGGATATGGGATTCCAAAAAGAATATATTTATTATGGAAATTCAAGTTTATTAAAATTATTACGCTATTATCCGGTATCTCAATTATTTGTCATTTTAATTTTGGCCTTATTGGGTTTTATATTCTTTTCCTATTCAAGAAGGGCGGAACAAAACAGGGTTTGGGTAGGATTGGCGAAAGAAACAGCGCACCAATTAGGCACCCCGATTTCATCGCTTACTGCTTGGATTGAAATCTTAAAGGCAGACGAAAAGGTTAATCAGGAAATATTAAATGAATTAACGAAAGATATATTCCGTTTGGATTTAATTACGACTAGATTTTCAAATATTGGTTCTAAGCCAATTTTAAAACCTGAGGAAATATCCCCTTTGGTAAAAGAATTCATTTCTTATTTAAAAATCAGAATTTCAACTAAAGTTAATTTTATCATAAATGATGATTTACCCCCTAATAAAAAAGCAATGGTAAATAAATATTTGTTTGAATGGGTAATTGAGAATATCATAAAGAATGCAGTTGACTCTTTAGCTGGAACAGGGGATATTGAAATTAATTTATTCATCAATAAAAATGATGAAATTACGATTGATATTGAGGATAATGGAAAAGGAATTGCCCCCAAGAATAGATCAAAGATTTTTGATCCAGGATTTAGTACAAAACAAAGAGGTTGGGGTTTGGGTTTAACCTTGGCAAAGCGAATAGTTAACAATTATCATGGTGGTAAGTTAACTTTAAAATTCAGCGAGATAAACGTTGGTTCAGTATTCCGAATTGTGATACCGCCTTTTATTGAAAAAAATTAAAATAAATGATTCAATCTCCAAATATTGTATTTGGTTCAGCTTTGGCTGTTATCGCTATAGGATATATTCTAAAGTCTTTAAGAATAATCAGAGAATATGATGCCAAATATATTTCAAAATTCATGATGTATTCCACTTTCCCAGCCTTATTATTAGGGACAATGTCGCGGGTGGAATTAAAATTAGAATTATTATGGATGCCGATAATTTCTTTTGGTTTTGGATCATTGGGTTCATTTATTGGATATCATTATTTTAAAAAGGAAAAGGAAACAAAAAATAGAGGCATTTTAACCATGGGTTGTACTGGGTTTAACCTTAGTTTATTTGCTTTTCCACTTATAGAAGGAATTTGGGGTTTAAAAGGAATAGCCTATGCAGCTTTATTTGATTTAGGAAATTCTTTCATCAATTTAGCCTTGAATTATGGGGTTGGAAGTTCTATTTCAGACATTAAAAAAGAGGGAAAGATATTGCCCTTCGTTTTAAAGAAAATTGCTTTATTTGCTCCTTTTCAGGCAATGATTATCGGCCTAGCGATGAATTTAATGAATTTAGAATTTCATCCATTCCTTGGGGGCATAATTGATACTTTAGCAGCAGGTAATAAACCGATTGTCTTATTATTAATGGGGATATATTTCAGTATTCGCCTCCCAAAAGAACTATTCATTCAAGTTGGAAAAGTAATGGCAATCCGATATTTATTAGGATTTAGCATTGGTTTAGGATTATATTATTTTAGCAATTTCGATATATATTTTAAAAACCTTGCTTTAATTTTTCTAATCTTACCGGCAGGTCTAACCTTAATTGCTTATTCTGATTTATTAAAGTTTAATACAAAAATAGCAGGAGCCATCGTGAACTTTACCATGGTTGTTAGTTTTACTTTAATGTGGATTTTAGTTTATGCCTTCAAAATGGTATAAATTTATTTTGTAATTTTATAATTAATTAAAAATAAAAAATTAGATGGCCCTACCCTATAAGGATCAAGAAGGAAATAAAAAGAAACAAGTTGAACAAATGTTTGATTCCATTTCACCTAAATATGATTTATTAAATCATTTATTAAGTGGAGGAATCGATATTTATTGGAGAAAAAGAGCCATCAAAGAATTAAAAAACCAACCAATAGATTTATTATTGGATATGGCTACCGGAACGGGTGATTTTGCAATTGAAGCACTAAAATTGAATCCCAAAAAAATTATCGGGATGGATATTTCAGATGGAATGCTTTCTTTTGGAAGAAAGAAAATAAAGGAAATGAATATGGAGAATAAAATTGAATTTATTCAAGCAGATTCAGAAAAAATACCTTTGGAAGACAATTCCGTAGATGCAATTACCGTTAGTTTTGGTGTGAGAAACTTTGAAAACTTGGCCCTAGGCCTAAAAGAATTAAATAGAGTTTTAAAACCGAAGGGGAAATGTGTCATTGTTGAATTTTCAAATCCAAAAAAATTTCCAATGAAACAACTCTATTGGTTTTATGCAAAAAAAATTCTTCCTATTTTTGGAAAGTTAATATCAGGTGATCCTTCAGCATATACTTATTTACCAGAATCTGTTGCTGAATTTCCTGATGGTCAAAACTTCCTATCCATTTATGAAAAAGCTGGATTTATTCAAGTAAAATGCATAACGATGACAGGAGGTATATGTTCAATTTATACTGGAACAAAATGATAAAATTACCACTAAAAACCCTCTTTATTCTTATCCTAATCATTGTACAAACAATAGATTCAAGTGCTCAGTCAATTACTTATAGAAGGGTAAATAAAGAATTTTACGATAATACACCTATTCACTTTGGATTTTCCTTTGGCTTTCCAAGCATTAAATTATATAATAATCAAATTTCTATTCCAAAAACAGGAGGAATTTACAAACTTAGTTCACCCAATAATTTAGGCATACAAATTGGAGGAACAATGACCTATATCCTTAATGACCAATGGGATTTAAAGTCAGGTTTGAATGTAGCTTTGTATGATAGAGTATTAGAATATTATGACAGTACAAAATTAACTAGCAAATTTAATCCATTTTATGGTGTAAACCCATTTACAGGGATAGAATTACCCCTTTTAATTAAATTAAAATCCAAAAGAAGATATAATAATAGTGCTTATGCCTATTTTGGAATAAAATATTCTAAAGCTGTAAGTGTAAAAAAATCCATTTCAAAATTAGATTTAAGATCCAATGATTTAAGCATTGAATATGGCATTGGATTTGACCAGTTTTTTAAATATTTCAAATTTTCTCCAGAAATTAGGTTCTCGCATGGATTATTTAATCAGTTTAAGGGGACTGAACCAGCCTTAGGAATTGAACCTCCTGTTTTAACGAATAATTCAGTCGGCTTAGTTATAAATTTCGAATAATTAATTAACTAAATTTGGATTTGCCTTATTGGGATCTATAACCGTGGAGAATCTACTAATTGCCGATGTACTAAACCAACCAGCTCCTTGCCAAACAGATTTTGGATTTTTATTGATAAAATTAGAGGGAATATTTGCAGTAGGTCTTGCAAATAATCCTGCATTATTTATTTCTAATAAAGCTTGGGACCAAAAATTAAATTCATTTTCGGTAATAGATAATAATTCAACCTTAACGGAATCATTCGCTAAATATAATTCAGGAGAAATTGATTTCCTCAAAGGTAGGATTATTACTAAACCATCTCCTTGCGGACCTTTTTGAAAATTAGCATCATAGGTTACAATTATATTGCTAGACTCATTAAACATTTTTCCATTTTTATAAGCCTTTATTCGATAGCAATCTCCCTCACCATCAAAATCTTTGGCAAAAAACTGTGCCTCATAACCTTCTTTAGGCTTATTATCTCCAGATTGCCCTAAATCAGCCTGAACAAATTTATAGGCAATTGAATCAATTTTTGGAACACGATTAACCTTGGATTCTGCAACGAATTCTTCCTCATTCCATTTTACGTTCAAAGTATAGGTTCTTCCTATAAAAGCTATAGAAGAATCAGGATTAACTGAATTCCAAGTATATTTACCGATTGAATCTTCAGTGAAAAAATATTCATTATTCAAATTATCTCTAAGTATAACAGTTGCTCCCGTAATTGGAGTCGGCTTGGACATATCAAAATAATTCTGAGATTGATTTAATCGAATAAATTGCTCCCCAGAATCTGTGGTAATTGCCCCCTCTAAGACGACATAAGGATGAGCGTCTGGTGTTTTAATCGTTACAATATCCTCACAAGAAAAGAGGATAAAACTGAAGAAAACAAGGCAATATTTAACTAAATTTTTCATTAAAATTTAAAATTATAAGTAAAAGCAGGAACAATGGAACCAATCACGGATAATCTTACGGCCTCAGTCATTAAACTATTATCCGCATTCGGCTGGGTATAAATTGAATACGCATTCCGTCTGTTATAAACATTATACAATGAAATTACCCATTCAGCCTCTCCTTTTTTAAAGAGTGATTTTCGCAATTTCTTAGTTAAGGAAAAATCCATTCGATGATAATCCGTTACACGCATATTTCCTCTTGTTCCCGGCAATACCAAAGGATAGGCAATACCCTGATAGTCAAATTTCTGAATTGGAAGTGAATAGGGAACTCCTGTAATAAAAGCAAAATTACCTCCAATTGAATATCTTTTATTGAGTTCGTAAGTACTGACTATGTTAAAATTATGTGTCCTATCAAATCGAGATAAAAACCATTCTCCATTATTAAGTCCATTTACTTTTCTTTCTGTTCTAGATAAGGTATATGAAATCCAACCAGTCAATTTCCCTTCATTTTTTCGAAGAAATGTCTCTAAACCATAAGCCCTACCCTCTCCGAATAATAAATCCTTTTCGAACATTGGATTTAAAAATAAATTTGAACGATCCGCATAGTCAATTTGATTTGAAAGTTTCTTATAATAGGTCTCCATGGAGAATTCAATATCATCATTCAAACCAAAATTCTTAAACCAACCTAAAGCGAACTGTTCGGCAATTTGAGGCTTAATATTATTGGTAGTGGTAGTCCAAACATCCAAAGGAGTTGAAGCAGCAGTATTCGACATCAAATGAACATATTGTGCCATTTTATTAAAACTCATTTTAATGGATGAATTTTCATTTAAAATGAAATTAATTGCTGCTCTAGGTTCAATATTACCATATTCAGCAATAGCTGCGTTGGGTTCGGCTGTTTTTTTAATCAATTGATAGCCCGAGGGATCTTCTATGGTAATTCCCGAATAAATTCTTTCATAATAAATATTATCAGGAGATCTAAATTGATAATTTGAATATCTTAAACCATATTGAAATTCAATATTATCAGAAATTTTCCAATCATGACCAATATAAATTGCAGACTCCAAACCTAATTTACTTGATAAACCAAATTCTCTTACAATTCCTGCTGAAGAGGCCATTGCATCTCCAGGTTTAAAATCATATGCTATGATTTGTCCACCAAAATTAAGGGTATTGGATGGATTAATATAATAAGTAAATTCAGGTTTTAGTGATTTATTAATAATATTTGAATTCCATTTAAAATAATCTGATTGCTTTTCCTTATTTAAATCTGAATCAAGTAAATAATCATAATTTGAATAAAATGCAGTAAGATTAAAAAACAATTTATCTGAAAATATATGGTTCCAACGGGTAGATAAAGTTGAATTTCCCCAATTAAAACCAAAGCCAGATCCGAAAACATCTCTTCCAAAATAACCCGATGCAAATACGGAATTCTTCTCGTTTATTGAATAATTTACCTTTGCAGTTAAGTCATAAAAATTAAATTTTGCACCAGCTACCGACCCTGTTAAAAAGGGCTTTGCCAATACATCAATATAAGATCTTCTAGCAGCAATAATAAAGGAAGCTTTGTCCTTTACAATTGGAGCTTCTAGGGATAATCGAGAAAAAATTAATCCAATACCACCATTCACTTCCAATTTTTTGGAATTCCCTTCTTTCATCTTAACATCTAAAATGGAAGAGGCTCTACCCCCATATTGTGCAGGAATTCCTCCTTTGTATAATTTTACATCTTTTACAGCATCTGGATTAAAAACAGAGAAAAATCCAAACAAATGAGAAGAATTATAAACAGGAGCACCATCTAATAAAACTAGATTTTGATCTACATTTCCACCACGAACATTGAAACCTGATGCACCCTCTCCGACTGTAGAAACCCCAGGTAATAACTGAATAGAACGCACTAAATCTACTTCACCCAATAGGGCCGGTATCTTTTTAACAGTGGCAATATCCACTTTATTGGTCGACATTTCAATATTTCGTACATTATCTGAGGCGGTTTCTGATTTAATAATAACTTCCTCTAATTCAGTTGTTTCAAAACTTAGTTCAATATTTAAACTAATATTTTCTGAAGCCAAAACAACTTCTTTTGTTTGGGAGATATATCCAGAATAGGAAAATACTAAATGATAGGTACCTGGAGAAAGGGTAATACTGTAAAAACCATAGGCATTGGTAGCAACACCATTTTGAAGTTCTTGAACATAGACCGTAGAACCTATTAGACCCTCACCGTCGGAGGCATCTTTTACATAACCATTGATGGTCAATTTTTGTGCGTTGGCCTCAAAGACAAGTCCGATGAAGGCAAATAATATTAGAATCTTTTTCACTTAAGCTTTTGTACTTTATTTATATAAACTAAAAGTAAGAATAAAATGTTTCATTTTTAGGAAAAGATAAAAAATTGGTCATTTTAATAATTTTTTTGATAAAATCAGTAATATAATACCTTTTTAACAAAAAAAATATTTACTTTTTATGAAATATTTAAAAAATTGTTGAATATTGTTAAAAAAAGTAAACCTAAATAAATAATGGATTTAACGATACTCGGAAAAGTTTTGAAAGAAAGACGAAGCGAAATGGGAATGAATCAAGATGAGCTAAGTAGAAAAAGTAATGTAGCCATAAAAAGTATTCATTCAATTGAAAGGGGGAAGGCTAATCCTTCCATAAAAACCTTAAATAAACTTATTGAAATTTTAGGGATGGACCTAATCATAATCGATTCAAAAGAATAAAAAAATGAAATCAAAAATCAAAGCACATCAAGCTATTAGTTTCGAACGTATTCCTACAATTATATTTGAAAATTCAGAACTTGCATCCAAGCAGGTTGCCAGAGAAATTGCGGATTTAATTAAATCAAAACAAGAAGAGGGAAAGTTTGCCATATTGGGTTTATCCACTGGTTCATCTCCAAAAAGAATTTATCAGGAATTAATAAAAATTCATAAAGAAGAAAATTTAAGCTTCAAGAACGCGGTTACTTTTAATTTGGATGAACATTATGGAATTGACCCTAAATCAAGCCATAGTTATGATTATTTCATGAAAGAACAGTTTTTCAATCATGTAGATATTCCAGAGAATCAGAGGTTCATTCCAAAATCAAATATAAAATTAGATGATATACCTAAATTTTGTGAGGATTACGAAAGGAAAATAGAAGAATATGGAGGAATAGACATTCAATTATTGGGAATCGGGAGAAATGGGCATATTGGTTTCAATGAGCCGGGTTCCTTGCAAAACTCCAAGACTAGGTTAATGACCTTGGATCAAATCACCAAAAACGATGCTGCAGCTTCTTTTGGAGGTATTACAAAAGTTCCCCCAAAAGCAATTACGCTTGGAGTAAGTAAAATTATGGAAGCAAAAAAGGTGATTTTAGTAGGCTGGGGAGAAAACAAGGCAAACAGTATTGCAAGGGCAGTAGAAGGGCCCGTAACTTCTGAATTACCAGCTTCCTATTTACAAGGTCATCCGAATACCGTATTTTTAATTGACCATGCCGCTTCAACAGGTTTAACAAGGATTAAAACTCCTTGGGTAGTTGATAATCTTAATTGGGATAAAAAAATGATAAAAAAGGCTGTGACCTATTTATCCTTAAAATTGGAAAAGCCTGTTTTAAAATTAACGAATGAAGATTATAATGAAAATGGCCTATCCGACCTTTTAGCATTGTATGGATCGGCCTATGATATCAATATTGAAGTATTTAATTATCTACAGCATACTATTACTGGTTGGCCAGGAGGAAAACCCAATTCAGATGATTCAAATCGTCCAGAAAGAGCTTTCCCCTCGAAAAAAAAGGTATTAATTTTCAGTCCTCATCCTGATGACGACATCATTTCAATGGGTGGTACTTTCCAACGATTACATGATCAGGGACATGATGTTCATGTAGCTTATCAAACTTCAGGAAATATAGCAGTAGCAGATGACGAAGCTCTACGATTTGCAGAATTTGTAATTGATTTCAATGATAATTTTGGTGCAAGAAACCTGAAGGCCAATCGTATTTATAAAGAAACCATTAAATTCCTTAAAACAAAAACAACCGACGAAATAGATATTCCAGAATTGAGGGAAATTAAAGGAATCATTCGTAAAGGTGAGGCAAAAAATACTTGTCGATATGTAGGAATCAAGCCAGAAAATGTTCATTTCTTAGATATGCCATTTTATGAGACGGGAAGGGTATCCAAAAAACCTATTGGAAAAGAAGATATAGAAATTGTGACAAAAATTATAGACGAAGTTCAGCCACACCAAATATATGCCGCAGGAGATTTGGCTGATCCTCATGGAACGCATAAGGTTTGTTTAGACGCCATTCTAGCTGCCCTAAAAAAGCTAAAACATCATGATTATATGAAAAATTGTTGGCTATGGCTATACAAAGGTGCTTGGCAGGAATGGGATATTGACAAAATTGATATGGCTGTACCAATGTCTCCTGACCAAGTAATTCAAAAAAGAAAAGGAATATTCAAACATCAATCTCAGAAAGACGGAGTGGTGTTTCAAGGTGAAGATAGCCGCGAATTCTGGGAACGTGCAGAGGAAAGAAATAGAAATACTGCCGAATTATATAATAAACTCGGCATGGCTGAATACGAAGCCATGGAAGCATTTGTTCGTTGGGAATTTTAAACCAAAGATTCAAATAAAATCTCTATCGGATGCTTGGCGGTCCTTTTTGTCCCATCATGAATTTGGTGGCGACAAGAAGTACCGGCAGCGGCGATTTCTGTATCTTGACTTAAACTTCTAATTGTTGGGAATAAAACTAATTCTCCAATTTGCATTGACAAATCAAAATGTTCAGCCTCATAGCCAAATGAACCAGCCATTCCGCAACATCCCGAAGGAATAATTTGAACCTCAAAGTTCTCTGGTAAGGTTAATGCTTTCTTAGCTGGAACCAAGGAGGAAATTGATTTTTGCTGACAATGTCCGTGTAATTTAATTAATTTTTTCTCCTTCGTAAACTGACTTGATTGGATATTTCCTTTTTCCCTTTCTTTGGCGATAAATTCTTCGAACATTAAACAATTTTCTGAAAGTTTTTTAGCCTTTTCGAAAAGTTCATCTGGCATTAAATCCGGATATTCATCACGGAAAGTAAGAATAGCAGATGGTTCAATGCCCACAAGGGGAGTTTCTTCATTGATTAAATGAGAAAAAGTCGTTACATTCTTTATGGCAATCGCTTTTGCTTCATCTAACATTCCTTTAGACAAATAAGCTCTTCCAGAAATTTCATGAGAAATGCTTATAACCTGATATCCAAGTTTTTCTAATAATTGGACAGCTTTTTTACCTATTTCAACATCGTTAAAATTGGTAAATTCATCATTAAATAAATATACCTTTTTGGTTGAATTGGCTGATTTTCTCGCTTTCATCCAAGATTTTAAGGTTTGTTTACTCAATAATGGCATGGTTCTATCCGGATGAAAACCAATTAATTTATTTGAAATCCTTCTGGTTGCCTCAGTACCCATGACAAAATTATAAATTCCTGGACTTAGCATAGCCAAGGAACTCATTTTGGCAAAATTTCCTACTAATTTATTTCTAAGTGGAACTCCATTATCCTTTTGGTATTGATATAAAAATTCCATTTTTAATTTAGCCACATCCACATTGGAAGGACATTCCGCCTTGCAACCTTTACAAGCCAAACAAAGATCCATAACCTCTTTAATTTCTTTATGGTTAAATCGGTTTAATGAATCTGAATTCGTCAAAAATTCTCTTAAAATATTTGCTCTAGCCCTTGTAGTATCTTTTTCATTTTTTGTAGCCATAAAAGAAGGACACATAGTTCCTCCTGAAAAATGGGTTTTTCTACAATCTCCTGATCCATTACATTGCTCTGCATGTTGTAAGACATCCTGATCATGGTAACGAAATGCAGTTTTAAACTCCGGTGTGGTTTGTCCGGCCTTATATCTTAAATTCGTATCCATAGGAGGGGTATCCACAATTTTATTTGGATTAAAAATATTTTTGGGATCCCACCAGGATTTCAATTCCTTCATTAATTGGTAATTCTTTTCTCCAACCATCCAAGGAATAAATTCCCCTCTTAATCTTCCATCACCATGTTCACCAGATAAAGAGCCACCAAATTTCTTTACCAATTTGGCAATTTCTTCAGCAATCTTCCTAAACTGCTCATGACCTTCTTTTGTCTTTAGGTTAATGATAGGACGAAGATGAAGTTCACCCGTTCCGGCATGGGCATAATGGACGCAATAAAGGTTATTTTCTTTTAAAATATCATTAAATTCTCGGATGAATTCAGGTAGGTCTTCCACTGCCACGGCCGTATCTTCAATAACAGCAACGGCTTTTTCATCTCCAGGAAGATTAGAAAGTAGACCTAAGCCTGCTTTTCTCAAATTCCAAACCTTCTTTACATCCTCACCTGTTACGACAGGAAAATGATAACCAAGATTGGCTTTTTTAAAATCTTCAATTAGATTTTCAGCTTTTTTCAATAATTCTTTTTCATCATCATCTCGTAATTCCACCACTAAGATAGCACCGGGGTCACCTTGCACAAAGAATCGATTATTTCGTTGTTCTTGATTAGCTTTAGTACATTCTAAAATATAATGATCCATTAATTCAGATGCGGAAGGATCATGTTTTACTGCGATTAAATTTCCTCTAAGGGATTCATCCACAGAATTAAAATGCGCACAAACTAAGGCTAAATTTTTGGGTGGCATTGCATTTACATGCAATTTTATTTTGGTAAGAAAACATAGGGTTCCTTCGGAACCTGCAATGAGTTCACAAAAATTAAAGGGCTTTTCTGATTCTCCGAATGCTTGAGAATTCACTAACATATCCAAGGCATAACCGGTATTTCTCCGATCGATGCTTGGCTTAGGAAATTGTTCGTTTATTTCTTGAATTACTTCTTTGGGAGAAAGTTTTTCAAGAGTATTGGAATAAATATTTTCAAGAAGCGAACCTTTCTCTAAATTTTTCAAGGTTTCAGCAGGATTTTCTGCCTTAAAAGACACTTTTGTACCATCGGCAAGAAATCCTTCCACTTCCAAAAGATGATCTCTTGCAGAACCGTATACAATGGAATTAGAACCACATGAATTATTTCCGACCATCCCACCAATCATGGCACGATTAGCCGTTGAAGTCTCTGGACCAAAGAACAATCCATGTTTCTTTAATTCGATATTTAAAACATCTCTTACCACACCCGGTTGAACCCAAACATAAGATTCTTCCTTATTCACTTCTAAAATCTCTCCGAAATATTTTGAAACATCCACAATAATTCCTCTTCCTACTACTTGTCCTGCCAGAGAAGTACCAGCGGTCCTTGGAATAATCGGAATTGTATATTGATGGGCAAATTGAATGATTTTTTGAATATCCGATTCAGACTTAGGGATAATAACGGCTAAGGGCATTTCTCTGTATGCAGAAGCATCAGTTGCATAAAGCGTTTTAATTACTTCATCCGTAAATACCTCTCCCTCTATTGTATGAATTAAATTTTCATTTAATAATTCAACGATTTGAGCATCAATCATTCTAATCTTGATTAAAATACAATTTTTTCTGTTAATCCTTTACTTAAAAACAGCTGAGCAAAACCATAGGTTCCCATGATGAATAAGGAAGAAAAGGATAATTCTTGCACAAAGATATTAATTGCAAGGCAACTATCAGAGAATAAAAACAAAAAAGCGCCTAAAAATAAGAATTTATTTTGTTTTGAAAGGTTGGTAAAAAAATTCCAACCAGCCAATAAAAAGGTAAGTCCTAAACAAATTGAATAAACCAAAACAGGTAAATAAAGGCCCTTATCGAGATGCGGACTCAAGTATTTTACCATTCCAATAACATATACGCTTGTCAATATTGTCATCAGAAAATTCATTGGATTATTTATTTTAAAATGAGCAAGGTTCTTCCAAAATAAAAAAATATAAAATAATTGCATGACCAAGAAAGATCCTAGTCCGTAAATGAAATTGGTTTGTCCGGGAAAAATCAAAAAGATATCTCCTAACCAGGCAAAAATTAAGGCGGTAATTAAGAATTTATTTTGAAAAAAATTAGATTCATACAAGATATTTATAATTAGCAATGGCATTAGCATTACTTTAAATATTCCTGCATAAATCTTAAAGTCTTCTCCCAGGAGGGAGAAGACAATTTCTAAGGTTAAGCTGACGAAATAGGCGATTTCTATTTTCTTTGTCATGCTAAAATTTTAGGATCCACAAGCCTCGCAAGCATCTGGATTATCTAAGGAACATGACATATCAGATCTGTTTTGGGCATCATCTTTGAATGAAGCGGCAGATTGTTTTGCATATTCTTCATATTTCATTTCAACTTCTTTTGGAGCATTAATTTTATCCACCTGAGGTTCTGCTTGTTTTTCAACTGTGAATTTAATTGCATCCGCAGCAGCCTTGGTTCTTAAATAATACATACCCGTTTTCAATCCTGATTTCCAAGCATGGAAGTGCATGGATGTCAATTTACCAAAGTTCACATCTTGAATATGGATATTCAAACTTTGAGATTGACAGATATAAGCGCCTCTATCAGCGGCCATATCTAGGATTGTTTTTTGCTTAATTTCCCAAACAGTTTTGTATAATTCTTTAATATCTGCTGGAATTTCAGCAATATTTTGAATTGAACCGTTATTGGCAATTAATTTGTTCTTCATGGAATCGTTCCATAAACCTAATTTAATTAGGTCTTTTAATAGGTGCTTATTTACTACAGCAAATTCACCAGATAATACTCTTCTAGAATAGATATTAGAAGTATATGGCTCAAAGCACTCATTATTTCCTAATATCTGCGAAGTAGATGCAGTTGGCATTGGAGCAACTAATAAAGAGTTTCTTACACCATGTGTTACCACATCTTCTCTTAATTTTTCCCAATCCCAATTTCCTGAACTTGGAGTCACATTCCACATATCAAATTGGAAAATTCCTTTTGATATTGGAGAACCTTCCCAAGTTGAATAAGGACCTTCTACTTTTGCAAGTTCCATGGAGGTTTCCATAGCTGCAAAATAAATTGTTTCGAAAATATCTTTATTCAATTGCTTAGCACCCTCTGATTCGAATGGTAAACGCATTTTAATAAATACGTCTGCTAAACCTTGAACTCCTAATCCAATAGGTCTATGTCTTAAATTTGAATTTCTAGCCTCTGGAACTGGATAATAATTAACATCAATAATTTTATTTAAATTAATTGTGGCAGTTTTAGTTACCTCATATAATTTTTGATGATCATATTCGTATTCTCCTTTATCGTTCTTCTTAAGATATTTCGGTAGAGCTAAAGATGCTAAATTACATACTGCCACCTCATCTTTTGAAGTATATTCAATGATTTCAGTACATAAATTAGATGATTTAATTGTACCTAAATTCTTTTGGTTGGACTTGCTATTAGCATGATCCTTGAATAACATATATGGAGTTCCTGTTTCAATTTGAGATTCTAAAATCTTGAACCATAAATCTTGGGCTTTCACTGTTTTTCTCGCCTTACCCTCCTTCTCATATTTGGTATATAATTTCACAAATTCATCACTATGGGTATCCGATAATCCAGGACACTCATGAGGACAGAATAAAGACCAATCCTGATTATTCTCTACTCTTTCCATGAATAAATCTGGAACCCATAAAGCATAGAATAAATCACGTGCTCTAACTTCTTCCTTACCATGATTTTTCTTAAGGTCTAGAAATTCGAATACATCTGCATGCCATGGCTCTAAATAAATTGCAAAACTTCCTTTTCTTTTTCCTCCTCCTTGATCTACGTATCTTGCAGTATCATTGAAAACTCTCAACATTGGAATGATACCATTTGAAGTACCATTGGTACCTTTGATATAAGACCCTGTTGCACGGACATCATGGATACTCAATCCAATACCTCCAGCAGATTGTGAAATTTTCGCTGTTTGCTTTAATGTATCATAAATACCTTCAATAGAATCCTCCTGCATTGTCAGTAAAAAACAAGAAGATAATTGTGGCTTAGGTGTACCTGCATTGAATAAGGTTGGAGTAGCATGTGTAAACCAACGCTCAGACAATAAATTATAGGTATGAATTGCTGCTTCAATATCCTTTCCATGTATCCCCACTGCTACACGCATCAACATATGTTGCGGACGCTCAGCAATTTTTCCATCAAGTTTTAATAAATAAGACTTCTCTAATGTCTTGAAACCAAAATAATCGTAACCAAAATCTCTATCGTAAATAATTGCTTCATCCAAAGCCACTGCATTACTTTTTATCACATCGTAAGTTTCTTTTGATAAAAGAGCAGCATTTAGCCCTGTTTTCGGATCTACATAAGTATACAATCTTTTCATAGTAGCAGAAAAAGACTTTTGTGTATTCTTATGCAAATTGGAAATAGCTATTCTTGCTGCCAAAACAGCATAATCAGGATGTTTGGTAGTTAATGATGCCGCAGTTTCTGCTGCTAAACTATCTAATTCAGGAGTGGTAACCCCATCATATAGTCCGTTGATCACTTTTCTTGCAACCTCTAAAGGTTGTACAAAATAAGGATCCAAACTATAACAAAGCTTTTCAATTCTTGCAGTGATTTTGTCGAACTTTACTGACTCCCGACGACCGTCTCTCTTGATTACAAACATTTCTTACGATTTAATAATTAAAGATTTTACCTATTCCAATAAATTTAATAAAAATGGACCAAAAATTCAAAAAAAATAGCCAATTGTTTGTACAACAATTAGTTAAATTTTTTAGACGAATTTTCGATTGTTTTTGATGGAACTTTCTGGTATAAAATTAGAAAATTTATTGCCTTTGCACAAGTAAAATTTTACACTAAATTTAAATACTTTAAAAAGTAAAATTCATCATTTTTTAAATCCTAATCCTAGCACATTTTTGGGGACAAACCAGACTTATCCACATAGGAAAAATCCAATAAAAATTTTCGCAAACTTTTTTTCAAAAAAAAATCAAAATTTCTCTAAACAAAATTTTTACCCTTCTCTTTGGAATTAATAAGAAATAAAAGTAATTTTGTGTCCCCAAATAAATTTTTTACTATACAGACGGCAGGGAATCGTCAAAATTGATTAAAATGAAAAAAGATATTCACCCAAATTATAGAGATGTAGTTTTCCAAGACTTATCTTCTGATTTTCAGTTTCTTACGAAATCAACTGTTGAAACTGACGAAACAATTGAATTAGATGGAAAAGAGTATCCATTATACAAAGTGGAGGTTTCTTCTAAGTCTCACCCATTCTACACTGGCAAGAATGTATTATTAGATACTACAGGTAGAGTAGATAAATTCAAGAAGCGTTACAATCGCTAATCCAAGAAATTTTAAAGGTAAGAATACTATTTTTAGTGAGTCATATTTTGTAAATTAATGCAAAATTCACTTGAATAAAATTCTTACCTTTATGTTTTTTTATACCGACCCCAAAAGTAAAGAAAATTTACATCCTCTCTCGGACCATATTTCCATTGAAAATTTCTTAATTGGAACTTCTACAATTGCTGAAAAATGGAAAGCTTTTTTATCTGAAATTTCCAATCCGTTTTTCGAGAATAACAAGCTGAGTTTAGCCTCAAATTTTTTACCGAACAAAGAACTAATTCAGGTTCTAAAAAATCTGAACGAATTTGCTATTATATATTCAGGAGATAGCCCAATAGCTTGGGTTCAAAAGGAAAAAGAAATTACTAAAAAAATTGTTTTAAAGACTCCTTGTTTTTCGATAAACCACCCAGAGGATTTACTAAAATTCCAAGAGGAATATCTAGTGAATGAATTAAATGATTTGCCCTCCTCAACCAAAGGTTTTGAAAAGGAAAATCAATTATTTAACCCTTCTGCCATTCATATTCATCCTAGCGTTAAAATGCAAGGTGCCATTTTAGATGCAAGTGAAGGCCCCATTCATATTGGTGAAAATTCGAAAATATCTATCGGGACCTTAATAAAGGGTCCAGTCTTTCTTGGGAAGGAAGTTTATACGAACCTTGGAACGAAAATTCGTCCATTTACCACGATTGGCGATGGCTGTGCAATTGGCGGAGAGGTATCCTTTTCAATTTTTCATCCTTATTCAAATAAATCGCATGATGGCTTTATGGGGCATTCTATAATTGGCTCCTATTGTAATTTTGGGGCTGGCACAAATGTTTCAAATCTTAAAAATACGGTTGGTTCAATCCAAATTCAGTCGAAAAAGAATCGAGATTCTGGAAGATTTAAACTGGGCATCATTACTGGCTCCTTTGTTGCAACAGGAATAGGTATTCAAATAAATTCTGGAGTTTGCCTTGGCAATCACATAAATATTTATGGGTCTAACCTAATAAAAAACTATATTCCGAATTTTTCTTGGGGCGAACCAAATGATTTAAAAGAATATACCTTAGACCGCTGTATCATCCATGTTAAGAATTGGCTAAAATTAAGAAACCAAAAATCTGATAAAATATTAGAAAATAGAATTGAAGACCTTTGGACGAACAAAACTAAATTCCGAAATTAGTGTTTGAAATTTTATTCCATGAGGTTCAGTGAAATTCCAGGCTTAGATTCAATTAAATCAACTTTAGTAAAAGCAGTAGATCATAACCATGTGGCACATTCTCAATTCTTTATTGGGAACAAAGGTGGCGCACAGTTGGCCATGGCCTTAGCTTTTATCTCCTATTTATTTTGTAAGAATAAAATAGAGGGAGATTCCTGTGGAACCTGTCCTTCCTGTACGAAAATCAACAAAGGTATTCATCCAGATTTATTTTTTGTTTTTCCTGTAAAGGGTTCTGATAAAAAAGGAGAAGGTTCTCCTTGTGAAAATCTCTTGCCAGAATGGAGGGAATTTATGCAGGAATCTCCTTACCGGACCCTTAATTCCTGGCTAAAGAAAATCGATGGAAAAAATGAAGGAAATATTCCGGTTGAAGAAATGCGAAGCCTGAGTCAACGTCTTCATTATTCTCCCTTCGAGGCAGAATTCAAAATTGCCTTAATTTGGAATCCAGAGTCCATGAACCAAAATTCAGGAAATGCAATTCTAAAAATCATTGAAGAACCACCCAAAAATACGCTTTTCATCTTAGTAGGAACCGAACCAGAAAAACTCCTAATTACCATCCTTTCTCGTTGTCAATCCATCAATATCCCTAATTTAAATTCGGATGATTTTAAGAATTTATTGATTGAAAAAACAGGAATTACGCCAGATAAAGCAGAACAATTGGTAAGCGAGGCAGAGGGTGATATTGAATTCGGACTTATTAAAGCCGAAACTGAGGATTTTGAAACTGAAACCTGGTTTGTAAACTGGATGAGAGCTGTTTATGCAAAAGATATTATAAAAGTTACTGAGCTTTCTGAATCCTTTGATACCCTAGAAAGAAGAGTTCAAAAACGAATATTTGATTATGGCTTATTTGTTTTAAGACAATGCCTTTACCATATTCATGGAGCAGAGGAAATCTTAAAAATGCGGGAAAAAGAATTGAATTTTGTGAAAAACTTCTCGAAAATTTTAAATCAAGCAAGAATTGAATTAATTTCGACAGAAATTACAAAAGCCTATTACCATATCGAGCGAAATGCAAGAAGCAAAATGGTCATGTTAGACTTATCACTTAAATTGGTCAAGGGTTTTCAGACAAAATAAATGAGAAAAATCAGAATTGGTACAAGAAAGTCTCCCCTAGCAGTTTGGCAAGCAGAATATATTGGCAAATTGTTAAAAAAACATGGTTTAGATTATGAATTAATCAAAATTGAAACCAAGGGAGATAAAATTTTGGACCAAAGCCTTCATAAAATTGGATCAAAAGGTGTTTTTACGGAAGAATTAGAAATCCTTTTGCAAAATGGGGAAATCGATATAGCCCAACATTCTGCAAAAGATTTAACCTCTAATTTACCGGGAAACCTTCCTATCATTGCCTTTACCAAGAGGGAAATCGCTAATGATGTCCTTATATCTACAGACTCCTCAATCCGATTAAATTCATTGGATAAAAAAGTTATTGGGACTTCTTCCACTCGAAGACAAGCCATTTTAAAAGAATATTTCCCACAACATTCCCTTGTTGAAATGCGTGGAAACCTTCAAACTAGAATGGAAAAACTAAAAAGAGGGGATGCAGATGCCATTATCCTCGCCTATGCTGGTGTTCACCGTATGGGTCTGGAAGAGTATATTGTTGAAACCTTGGATTTAAGTCAGTTTACCCCGGCAGTCGGACAAGGTTCTGTAGCCATACAAGCATCCGATAAACTAAATCCTGATTTAAAAATACAAATTCAACAAATATTGAATGATGCAGAAACGCAAATTTGTATTGAAGCAGAAAGGGAAATTTTAAAAAATATTCAAGGAGGTTGTAGCATTCCTTTCTACGGACATTGTCAAAATACTGAAAATGGTTATTTATTTCGTGCAGGAATCATCGATTCATTTTCAAATGAAAAAATTCAGTTGGAAATGACAGGCGACAACCCGATGAAATTAGCGAAAGAATTATCCAATGACCTAATCAATCGAGGGATTCATCGTATAATTAAGAATATTAAATCGAAATTATAATGAAAATATTGATAACAGGATCTAATGGATTATTAGGTCAAAAACTCGTTTCCTTATTAAGTCAAGAAGGAATTCCCTTTTTAGCAAGTGCCAAAGGAGATAATCGTATTCAATCTATTCAAAATTTCGAATTTAAAAGTCTTGATATTACAAATGAATTGGAGGTAATGAATGTATTCGACGAATATCAACCGAGTCATTTAATTCATACAGCCGCCATGACGAATGTAGACCAATGTGAGGATGACCCCGAAGGATGTGAATTATTAAATGTGGGGGCGGTAGAAAATCTGATCAAAGCCTGTGAAAAACATGGTACATTTTTTTGTCATTTATCAACCGATTTTATTTTTGATGGAGAAAATGGCCCCTACGAGGAAGAGGCAATTGCCAACCCAATTTCTATTTACGGGGAGAGCAAATTAAGAGCTGAAAAATTATTGCAAAACAGCCGAAATTTTCCATGGGCGATTGCTCGTACTGTTTTGGTATATGGAATTGTAGAGGATATGAGTAGATCGAATATTATCCTTTGGGTAAAAAATTCATTGGAAAATAATAAAGAAATCAATGTGGTAACGGATCAATTTAGATCTCCTACCCTAGCAGAAGATTTAGCAATGGGTTGTTATTTAATCGTCAAGCAAAATAAGGAGGGAATATTCAATATTTCAGGAAAAGATTTATTAACTCCCTATGAAATGGCGATTTTAACGGCTGAATTTTTCAATCTAAACAAAGAATTAATTCATCCCGCAGATTCGAGTAATTTTAGTCAGAGAGCCAAGAGGCCTCCACGTACAGGATTTAAAATTGAAAAAGCTGAAAAAGAATTAGGATATAAACCTCATAGTTTTCTGGAGGGAATCAAAATTATAGCGGAACAAACTCGATAAGTAAATTTAAAAATATTCGTACCTTTGTTGTTTGGATGAAGTATTAATTTAAAATTTTAATAATAAACATGATTAATTTAGTATTATTTGGCCCTCCGGGAGCAGGAAAAGGAACTCAATCTGAAAAATTAATTGAAGATTATAAATTAGTTCACCTTTCTACAGGAAATTTATTAAGAGAAGAAATTGCTAATGGAACAAGTTTAGGGCTGGAGGCTAAAAAATTAATGGATCAAGGTTTATTGGTTCCGGATGCAGTAGTTGTAGGAATGATTGAAAATAAATTAAAGGAAAATCCAGATGGCCCGGGTTTTATTTTTGATGGTTTCCCAAGAACAGTTGCTCAGGCAGAATCTTTGGATCAACTTATGGAGTCTCATGGATTATCCATTACCAATATGATTGCCCTAGAGGTAGATACAGATGAGTTAACTAAAAGATTATTGGAAAGAGGAAAAACCTCTGGAAGACCAGATGATCAAAACGAAGGTTTAATTCGAAATAGAATTATCGAATATAATGATAAAACTGCCCCTGTAGCAAATTATTATGAAGCACAAGGAAAGTTCAAATCAATCAATGGTATTGGTAGTATTGAAGAAATTTATTCTACTATCACCTCAATATTAAAATAATCTAATGCAATCTAACTTTATAGATTATGTCAAAGTCCATATCCGCTCAGGAAATGGAGGTTCTGGCTCAACCCATTTTAGAAGGGAAAAACACGTTCCAAAAGGAGGGCCCGATGGTGGAGATGGTGGCCGGGGTGGACATATCATCATAAAGGGAAATGCACAGCTTTGGACGCTCTTGCATTTAAAATATCAGAAGCATATCCATGCAAAAAATGGAACATCTGGCTCGGGTGCAAGAAAACAAGGACCAGATGGAGAAGATATTATTGTTGAATTACCCTTGGGCTCTGTAATTAAAGATGCAGAAACAGGAGAATTTTTAGGAGAAGTGACGGAAGATGGGGAAACGTTAATATTATTCCCTGGAGGAAGAGGGGGTTTAGGAAATTTTAATTTTAGAACTTCCACCAATCAGGCTCCACTCCATTCTCAACCAGGAGAACCTGGAATAGAAAAATGGGTTCAAATTGAATTAAAAGTATTAGCAGATGTTGGTTTGGTTGGTTTCCCAAATGCTGGAAAATCTACTTTATTATCTGTAGTTTCAGCTGCCAAACCAGAAATTGGCGATTATCCCTTTACTACCCTAGTCCCCAATTTAGGTGTTGTGGCTTATAGAGACCATAAATCCTTTGTGATGGCAGATATTCCTGGAATAATTGAGGGTGCTGCAGAGGGAAAAGGATTAGGAATCCGCTTTTTAAGACATATTGAAAGAAATTCAATCTTATGTTTTTTAATTG
>CAZVFE010000024.1:0-4947 GCA_964626405.1 uncultured Cytophagales bacterium
GATTTGAAAATTAGAGTTCTAATTTAAGAAATCTACCGGTATGGCTTTTTTTGTTTTTCGCAATTTCCTCAGGCGTACCGGTGGCTACCAATTCTCCTCCTTTCATTCCGCCTTCGGGACCAATATCGATAATATGATCAGAAACTTTTAAAACGTCTAGATTATGTTCAATAATTAAAACGGTGTTTCCTTTATCAACAAGTTTTTGTAAAACATTCAATAATAATTTAATATCCTGAAAATGGAGACCAGTGGTGGGCTCATCCAAAACATAAAGGGTTTTTCCAGTGTCTTTTTTGGATAATTCTTCAGAGAGTTTCACTCTTTGGGCTTCTCCTCCACTCAGGGTAGTAGCATGTTGGCCAAGGCTAATATATCCCAAACCTACGTCTAATAAGGTTTTGATTCTTCTATGAATTTTTGGTTGATTTTCGAAGAATTCATAGGCTTGTTCCACGGTCATATCCAAAATATCGGAGATGGATTTACCTTTGAATCTAACCTCTAGGGTTTCTCTATTGAAGCGTTTTCCTTTACAAGTTTCACATTCTACCTGTACATCTGGCAGGAATTCCATTTCAATTTTTTTCAAGCCCGCTCCTTCGCAGGTTTCACATCTTCCACCTTTTACATTGAAGCTAAATCTTCCTGGCTTATAACCCCTTATTTTAGATTCTGGTAAATCTGAAAAAAGGGCGCGGATATCGGTATATAAATTAGTATATGTAGCAGGATTCGAACGGGGTGTTCTTCCAATCGGACTTTGGTCTACTTCAATAATTTTATCAATATTTTCAATTCCTGTGATAGATTTGAAAGGTAAAGGATCTTTATTCGATTTATAAAATTCTTTCTTTAGATATGCTACTAAGGTTTCATGAATTAAGGTAGACTTACCTGAGCCAGAAACACCTGAAACGGTAATTAATTTTCCGAGAGGAATATCTACATCAATATTTTTTAGGTTATTTCCTGAGGCTTTTTTAATTGAAATAGTTTTTTCATTCCCCTTTCTTCTTTCCTTGGGGATTTCAATTTTCCATTCATTTCTCAGGAAATTTGAGGTAGGAGTATTGAGTTTTAAGAATTCTTCCGGACTACCTTTCCCAACAATTGTGCCTCCGTGAATACCTGCGCCAGGCCCTATATCCAAAATATAATCGGCAGCGAGCATCATGTCTTTATCATGTTCTACAACAAAGACTGAATTGCCAATATCACGAAGATCTTTTAAAGATTGAATTAATTTTTCATTATCTCTCTGATGTAGACCGATGGAGGGTTCATCCATGATATATAAAACACCTACTAATTGTGTGCCAATTTGGGTTGCCAAACGAATTCTTTGGGCTTCACCCCCAGAGAGTGTCCGGATGGGACGATCAAGCGTGAGATATGTCAATCCGATTTGAGTTAGAAAACCTACTCGTTTTTTAATTTCTTTGATGACCTCTTGACCAATTTGTTTCTGACGATCAGAGATTCTTTCCTCTAAATTTTCCAGAAAATTTTCTAATTCAACCACATCCATCTGGGCTAGTTCTCCAATATGTTTACCATCAATTTTATAATGGAGAGATTCCTTTTTTAATCGATAACCACCACAATCATCGCAAGTCTTGATAGTAACAAAATCTGAAAACCAGTTTTGTGCTCGTTCATTGTCGGACTGGTTATATTTTTTGATAAAGTTGATGATTCCTTCGTATTTCATACTCCATTCCGTTCCTTGGTATTTTTTGGAAGGAACAGCCACGGGCTTATCAGAACCATAAAGCATCATTTTTATTGCTTCAGCAGGAAATTTTTCAATAGGAGTAGATAGCCCAATTTTGAAGGGCTTTAATAAGGATTCTAATTGTTTAAATATCCATAGATCGCGGTATTCACCAATAGGGGCAATGGCTCCTCTAATGATGGATAAAGATTTATCTGGAATGATGGAATCTTCTGTTATCTCCTCTATAATGCCTAGGCCATTACATGTAGGACAAGCTCCATACGGACTATTAAAAGAAAAAGTATTGGGGGCAGGTTCATCATAAGATAGACCTGTTTTTGGATCCATTAAAGTTTGAGAAAAATAATGGACTTTTTGATCTTGATCCAAAAGAATAATTTGTCCTTTACCCAATTTCATCGCAGTTGCAAGAGATTGGGAAAGACGAAGTCGATCTTGTTTATCCAAAATTAGTCGATCCACCACCACTTCTACATCATGGATTTTGAAACGGTCTAATTGTAAGTTTGGTACAATTTCCTGAATTTCTCCATCAATTCTTACCTTGGTATATCCCCATTTTGAAATTTGAACGAATAATTCTCTATAATGTCCTTTTCTTCCCTTTACAACTGGTGCCAAAATAATGGTTTTTTGTCCATCAAAAGATTGATAAAGCGCTTCAATAATTTGGTCGGTAGACATTTTAACCATTTTCTCTCCACTTAGGTAAGAATAGGCGTCGGCTGCTCTAGCGTAGAATAAGCGTAAGAAATCATAAATTTCTGTTGTAGTTCCAACGGTAGATCGGGGATTTTTTGAAGTGGTTTTTTGTTCGATAGAAATTACAGGAGAAAGGCCTTCGATTTTATCAACATTGGGTCTTTCTAGGTTTCCTAGGAAATTTCTCGCATAAGCAGAGAAAGATTCCATATATCTTCTTTGTCCTTCCGCATAAATCGTATCAAATGCCAGGGAAGATTTTCCAGAACCGGAGATACCAGTAATTACTACCAATTGATTTCTTGGTATTTTTACATCAATATTTTTGAGATTATGCTCTCTAGCACCGTAAACTTCAACGTGGGAATAACCTGTAAGGTCTAACATAAACTAAATTTGATTCATTTAAGGCGATAAAATAATAATGCGAATTAAGAACCATTTCTTTAATAATTCTTAATTCGCAAAATTATAAATTTTAATGAATTCTATCTAAAGAATTCATCAAAAGTAATACTTACGAAAACTGTTCTACCAATTGCTGGATTCGCCCATGAAGTGGTATATAAATTTCCAGAAAGATTAGAACCTCCTACTTTCACTAAAGATTTCATTGAAGGAATTCTTTTAGTAATTGCAGCATCTAAAGTAGAGAATGCAGGAATTACAGATCCCTGAGCTTGATTTACAACCGGATTAACGATTGATGATTGCCAAACAAATGAATCTTGGTTTCTATAAGTAATATTAAATCCGAAACCTGATTTTCCAATATTGCTATTTGCTAAGGTAAAGGTTTTTCTCATTTTAGGAGTATTATATCCTAAAGTTTTAACGTTGATATCATTACCTGTAACAGATTTTACTTCATTACTAGATAAATTCGCTCCGATAGTGAAATTTCCAGCAAATTTCCAGTCAATTCCTAGTCCCCAACCACCAGTTTTAACTTTACCTTCAACATTCGCAGGGAATGAGAATGTATTGGAACCGTTGATTGTTGCTAAAGAAGTACCAGTTGTAACAACCTGACCAGCAGAGAAATTATTATAAGTAGAAGAATACCAATAAGCATCTACTAAGAATTTATTTGCAAATAATCCTTTATAACCAAGTTCTGTTGAAACTACTCTTTCAGGTTTCCATTCTTTTGCTTGGTATTTTTGTGGATTTCCTGCAAGTAGGGAACTTAAAGTATAGGCATTTCCATCTAAATTATACATTTTTTGTACCGCTGGAAGACCACCTAATAGTCTAGCAGTAGGAGTACCCAAATTAATATATTGATCCTGTGTTGTTGGGATTCTAAAACCTGACTGATAAGAAGCTCTAATATTAGAAGTTCCAAGGCTTAATACTCCGGATACTCTTGGAGTAAATTGACCTTTGAAGTTTTCATTTTTATCATATCTGGCAGAACCAGTAATTTTGAATTTATCTTCAAATAAAGATTTTGCTAATTGTAAATAAGCTCCATATTCAGAAATGGTGTATTCAGAACCATCTGCCTTAGTTAGGAATAAAGAACCTTGAGAATTTAAATTATATCTTCTATAATTTGCTCCTGCTACTACTTCTAATGCATTGTTTAATGCCTCTGTGAAATTATACATTCCTTCGAAGTGAGTCATTCCTGTTCTATCAATGAACTTTGCACCATTTGGAAGAGCTTTTTTCGAAGCTTCCTCTTTTGCTGCATTGAATGCTGCAGAACCTGCTGCAGGAACAACAGATTGTGCTGCTGCTAATGAATTTGCATAGAAGGTTGAAAAGCCAGCTGATGCTGCTGCTGTTGCGGCATCATAAGCACCAAAAGGATTCCCAGTTCCTGCTAAGGCAGTTTGGAATGCAGTAGCAAAAGTTCCAAATGATTGGCCAGCAAATGTTAAGAAATAATTTGTAAAATAATTGGTATAAGTTCCAGTATTATTTAAAATTAATTGCGCTAAAGTACCCCCAGCGTAAGCATCTCCTGAATTTTCAGTTGTATTATATCCTCTTAAGAACCAATTAGAACCTTTTAATTCTGCTTTAAATTGATTTAAATGGAAATTCAATAAAGAATAACGGTCAATACCTGTATAAACTGAAGTACCCTGACCATAATTATCTTGAACGATTAATTCAATATCATCATTTAATCTCCAATGTACCGCAGCATTGAATTTAAGATTCTTATTGTTATAGTTTACAATATCTTGCTCCAAATATCCAGGACCAGAAATATTAACATTTGGAATAAATTTCCCCATTAAAGTAGCAGCAGTAATATTGGGTTGACCAGTAGCAGTATATGCTTGATTTAAACCTCCTAAAATTTGCTGGAATCCTAAATAAAATTGAGATAATGCTGTTGCAGTTGCTGCTGGATAACCTGCTGACTGTAAGCCTGCTGGTAAAGCTTGTGGTAAAGCAGCAGCTGGATAACCTGCAGCTAAGATTTGTGCTGCCGCTCCATTTACTCCATTATATATTCCTAGGATATTATTAAATAGGTTTTGATT